>JAHISK010000151.1 GCA_018818105.1 Candidatus Omnitrophota bacterium
GGTATTGTCAAAAGTTTTTATAAATCCCAAATAACAATTTCCAAATTACAAATAAATTCTAATATCCAATGATCAAAATTCCAAACAATATAGAAAATATTGATGTTTTGAACATTTGAAAATTGTCATTTGGTGCTTATTTGTTATTTGGTACTTGTAATTTGTTATTTTTATACAAATTTTGACATTACCGAATACTTCATGATAACCAATTGTCCGGGCTCAAAATAGATGGGAGATTAGAGATAATTTTATCTGCAATCTGTTAGCTCACATCTACAATCTGATTCATTACCGTTGCGGGGCAGCGCTTCGAATCTCACGAAGACTTCCTTTGGTTATCCGTATTTTAAAATTGTTAGTTTATTCCTTTATCAACCTTTGATGAGCAAACGTCTTTTTTGTATGACCATTGAATGTGTTCATCAGCTTTAGTGATTTTTGAGTAAGCTATTTTATTCGCGGACTTACCGTTTATGGTGTAATACCAAGCCATGTCCCCTCGTTTTCCTTTGACGCCGTCAATGGAGGTAACCATAATATATTCTCCCACGGGATGGGTTTCTACTACCGCCGCTTTTTGTAATATTTCAAGAACAGTTTTTCCTTTTTTCCAAGGAATTTCAATTGTTCGTGAGAGCTGTTCGTTCCCATAATTAATCTCTATAACGATATTCTTTTCTTGCGAGGGGCGATTTTTTGCCCATGATTTTAATATAACAGCTGATGAAACACATAAAGTTACGACTATAATAAATCCAACTAATTTTTTCATTTTTTCCTCCTTTTTGTTTCGTATTTCGGATTTCATGCTTCGAATTTTTCTCTGTACCTTTTTCCCTTTTAAGTTTATTTTATCACCTCCTTTTTTTATTTTCTTCTTCTGAAACCAAGAACACATAGGGTTTTTTTGATATAGGATTGTTTTTTACCACTACTGTTGTTTTATACACTTCTTCGATGTTTTCATAGGAGAAGACTTCCCTTGGACTGCCGCTTTTAAATATTTCTCCGTTTTTAAGCAGGATTATTTTGTCGCAGTATTCACTGGCTAAATTTAAGTCATGCATGACGACAATTACCGTTAATCCGGTTTGTTTATTCAGCCGTTTTAGAAGGTCTAATATACGTACTTGATGAGTAATATCTAAATGCGCTGTGGGTTCGTCCAGTAGAAGAAGTTTTGGCGTTTGCGCTAACCCCTGGGCTATAATTACCCTTTGGCGTTCTCCTCCTGATAATTCTGTTAATCGGTGAGAACTCAAACGCGACACATCGGCTAAATTAAGCGATTGATTCACGATATCGTAATCTTGATGTCGAAAGTTTTCGAACCTGCTTAAATGAGGAAATCGCCCCATGGACACGAATTCGTTAACAGTAAAAGAAAACGGTGTTTCTAAAATCTGAGGAATAACCGCCATTGTTTTGGCTAACTGATGTAGGGGGATTTTGGTTAAGTCGATGTTGTTATAGAAGATTTTTCCCTGCCAGGGTTTCAGCAATTTAGAAATAAGTTTAAAAAGTGTAGTTTTTCCTGCGCCATTAGGCCCGATGATACCCAGAAAATCTGATTCAGACACGGCGCAGGATATATTTTTTAATACTTCTGTTTGCCCGTAGCCAAAGGTAATATTTTTTATATTTATTAAATTCATTGTCGTAGGGGCGTCGCTTGCCTACGCCCGTAATAATATAGAATTATCAATAATTGTATGAATTATTATGCCGAATTATATTCATCATGGTATATCATTATTAATAATCGGGCGTAGGCAAGCGGCGCCCCTACAAATTCCTTAATATTTCAAAAGAACCTTTTTGTTTTAGATAAAAAAAGATAAATTAAAAAAAACGTGCCGCCAATGATTCCTGTAATTACTCCCACAGGTAATTCTAAAGGAAGAATTACCGTGCGCGCTAAAGTATCGCATAATATTAGAAATATGGCCCCGCCTAACGCGGAGGCAGGAATAAGAAAACGGTAATTAGCTCCTCCTAAATAACGCAGGATATGAGGAACAATTAATCCCACAAAACTTATTATTCCGCTGGCAGCAACTGCTGCGCCGATAATTAATGAACAGGTGATAAACAAAAGTTTATTTAGAAGTTCTATATTTATTCCTAAATTAGAGGCCTTTTCCTCTCCTAAAGTTAAAATATTAATGTCACGACCTAGGGTGATAAGTAAGGCGGTACTTCCTAATATAATTATAGAAACAATTTTGATTAAAAGCGGATCAGTCAAAGAAAGGTCGCCCATTAGCCATAAAACCGCGCTATGAACTTTTTCAGATTTTGCCAGAGAAAACAGCATCTGGACGCAGGCTGAGAAAAAGAAACTTAAGATTACTCCTCCTAAAATTATTGAAGACGGAGAAAACCGTTTTCTGGAAGCGATGAGAAAAACAAAAAACATGGTTATTATTGCCGCCGTCGCGCTGAATATCGGCAAAAACGGCGCGCTGGCGCCAAAGATTATTCCTAAACTTACGCCAAAAGCTGAAGCTCCCGATATCCCTATTGTATAAGGTTCTGCTAAAGGATTCCGCAGCATTCCTTGTAGTACCACCCCGCTGGCGGATAGACCAGCGCCTACAACCATTGCTAAAACTATTCGCGGAAGGCGGAGTTTGTAGATAATATCTGCCGCTAATTCTGGTGTTTTAGGATGAGTAAGAGCATAAATTATCTCAGTGAGATGTAATTTGCCCGCTCCTAATGTAAGCGAAACAAACATAAGACCCGCTAAAGAGACCGCCATTAAAATTAAGATTAAAACGCGTTTTTTATTCATCGGGTTCTTTATGTATCAGCCCCTTTATTGTTTTTACCCCGGCTAAAAAACAGGTTATCGTTGGTTTGCATACTAAATTAGCGTCGATGACATAGATCTGATTATTATGGACAGCATCGATTTGTTTAAATTTTTGCCAGAACAGCTGTTGTTCCGCAGTTACGTCACCCATGGTAACCAAAATAATAACTTGGGGATTTCTTAAAATTACTTCTTCATAATTTATTCGGGGATATTTATCTTTGACATCACTAAATATGTTTGTTCCTCCGCTTAATTCAATAATGTTGTTTGCAAAAGTATTTTTTCCTACAGTGACCAAAGGTTTTACGTTCACCTGCCAGAATACACGAGGATGACTGACGCTGGTTATTTCTTCAGTTAATTTGTTCATTTCATTTTTAGCGGTTTTTATAATTTCTTCCGCTATTGTTTTTTTATCGAGAATTTCGCTTAAATGAAGAAAATTATTTATAATATCGTTAAAATTATTACTTTCTGGGAAGGCAATAACTTTTAATCCTAAGTTTTTTAATTTTTCGATTGCTTGTATTCGGTTTACACCAATAATGGTTAAAATCAGATCTGGATTAATCGATAATACTTTCTCGATATTAGGGCTTATAAGAGTACCTAGTTTAGGTTTATTCTTAGCGTCTAAAGGATAATCGCAGTAAGTTGTAACACCGATTAAATTATCTTGGGCGTTGAGAGCATAAATACTTTCGGTGACAGATGGTGCTAGCGACACAATTCTTTTCGGCGATTGATCAGCGTAAGCCTCAAATAAAATAAGCCCAAAAAGGACTATCAGTATTAACCACCTATGCGGTGGTAAGTAAATTAGTTTTGTGTGTCTATCCATTGGTTTAGCTTTTCTAGGGCTTTACCTGTTTCTATTGTTTTACGGGATATTTCTATGCCTTCTTTTAGGTCTTTTGCTTTTTTCATAATGTAAAGAATTGCCGCGGCATTAAGACAAATGATATCTTGTTTCGGACCGTGTAGTTTTCCTGAAATTAGATTGAGGAAATTATCTTTTTCTTTTTGTTTGTTTTCTGCTGGAGAAAGATCTGATTCTTTAGCTTGAGATAATCCTAAATCTTGAGGGAAAAAACTGTATTTTTTAATTTCTCCGGTTTCTTTTAATTCGCAAACAAAATTTTCTCCCATTGTTGAAAGTTCATCTATGCCTTTTGTTCCGGCAGCATTCAATCCATGAACAATATACGCTCTGCGGTAACCAATTTCTTTCATTACTTTGGCTACTAATTCAACTTTATCTTTAGAGTAAACTCCTCTTACCGCGTAAGTTGGTGAAGCTGGATTTGCTAAAGATGCGGCGATATTTAGTATTGTTCCAAATCTAATTTGAGATAATATTCTTGCTAATCCTCCATTAGGATGAATTTGAGGACTCATGCCGTTAAATATGCCAATACCGCATTTCTCAATACTTTTTTTAACAGTTTCAGGAGTACACTCAACATTAATCCCGAGCTCTTGGAGGATATCTACTGTTCCGCATTTTGATGTTATCGCTCTGGCTCCATGTCGGGCTATATGAATTCCGTTAGCGGAAGCTATAATCGCCGCGGCGGTGCTGATGTTGAATGTTTTTATTCCATCCATTCCTGTTCCGCAATTTTCTACCAGCGGGGAACTTATGTCGAGTTGAACTTTCGCGGTATCTAATTGGTGGATAGCTTCCCATGTTCCCGCGATTTCTTCCACTGTTTCTCCTTTGGAAGTAAGAGCCGCTAACAAAGCTCCTTGCTGTAATTGGGGCTGGGTGTTATTTAATACCTGACAAAACATGTCTTTAGTTTCTTTTCGCGATAAATTCTTACCTTGAATTAACTGATGAATTTTTTCACCAAAAGTTTTTAAATCGATTTCATCAAACATGGTTATTCTCCTTCTTTAAAATTTATTAATAATAATCTTCATGCCTTCTTTATTTTTGATAAAAGATAAGCCTTTTTCTATTTCATCCAAACAAAAATAGTGGGTTATTAGAGACTTCACATTTATGAGCTTTTTATGTATTAACGACAACGCTGTTTTATTTTGTTTAGAAGTACAGCCATAAGCACCGATAACACTAAGTTCTTTATAGTGAATGAGATTGTAGTTAATGGGGATGTTAGTATACGATTGTTTGATACCGGAGAAAAAAACAATACGTCCTCTTTTTGATAAAATGTCTATTCCCCATTGAGGAATTTTTTTATGAGAGCAGGCGGAGATTAATATATTTACAGTTCTTTTTAGTTTTTCTTTTATTGTGGAAAAGACGTTTTTATTGAAATCGTGTATATAGTAATCAGCGTTAAATTGTTTGGCAAATTCTAAACGTTGTTTGTTAGGTTCAACCAAGATGATTTTTTCCGCGCCGAATAGTCTAGATACTTGAATAAGTAAACAGCCTATGGGCCCGGCGCCGAAAATAACGATGTTTTCTCCTTTTGATAGGTTGCCTAAAGTTAGCGCGTTAATACAGCAGGCTAAAGGTTCAGCTAGGCAAGCTTCTTCAAATGTTAAGTTTTTGGGAATGGAGTTGATTACTCCCGCGGCAATGCCTTTTTGAGGGATATGTAAATATTGAGAAAATCCGCCATTTATATGAAATCCAATTATTTTCATGTTATCACACATATTTTCATGTTTTTCGCGGCAGTAAAAACAAGTTCCACAAACTACTCCCGGTGAAATTTGGACCCGATTACCTATTTTTAGTTTTTTAACATTCTTTCCAGTTTTAGATATTATTCCAGCAATTTCATGTCCAAGAATTCTTGGAAAAGTTAAGTCTTTATGCCCATGTAAAATCATTTTTTTATCCGTAGCGCAGATAGCGGCGGCTTTTACTTCTATTAATATTTCATCAGATCCGCACTTTGGCATTTGTAAATTTTCTATACGTAAATCGTTAACATTTTTTAAAATTGCTGCTTTCATAGTGATTCTTAACTTACCACTTACCACCGCGTAGGTGGTAAGTGGTTATTAGGCCTGTTAGTATCGTTAGGATGCCGCACATATGGCTTATTTTTATGCTTTTTTTAATGTGTTCAGGAGTTAATAAGTTGATTTTATCGCCGATTAAAGGTTTATTTATTGTTAGGCCATGGTATGAACACTTACCACCTAATTGAATTCCCAACGCGCCGGCTGTCGCTGATTGTGGTATTCCGCTGTTGGGGCTGGAGTTCTTTTTTCCATCCCTTAAAGCGATTCGCCACGATTTAATTCCCCTTTCCCTCAGCAGCCAGCTTGATATGGGAATGATTAGCGCTGAAATTCTGGCGGGAATAAAGTTTGCCAAATCATCTATTTTTGCTGACGCCCAGCCAAAATCTATATACTTTTTATTTTTATAGCCGACCATTGAGTCTAACGTATTCACCGCTTTATATGCTATCGCCATAGGAGCTCCGCCTAAAAACGCGAAAAATAATGGAGAAATTATTCCGTCAACGGTGTTTTCGGCGATAGTTTCTACTGTCGCGCGAATAATTTCTGTTTCACTTAAATTTTCTGTGTCTCTTCCGACCATCATTGATATTTTTTCTTTTGCCTTTACCAAATTTTTATTTTTTAACGCCGAGTATATAGATATCGCGTGTACTTTTAAATCTTTTATGGATAAAGTTGTGTATATAAGTACTGCTGAAATTCCCCATCCCGCGTATTTATGGATAGAGGCGGCGAATTTAATTAATAAGAACGGAATTAGCCAGCTTAAACCGATAATAATAATCGCTAAAATAATTCCCGCGAAACGCTTGTTTAATATGAATTTTCGAATTACAAATTCTAACTTTGTTATAACTGTACCAATTATTTTTACCGGGTGAGGCATCCATCGCGGGTCGCCGAAAATTAAATCCATAGTATATCCAAGAATAATAGGTATCATTTGATCATACTCCTTTATCAATTATTTTTTTTAAACAATCCATATCGATGTTATTTTTAAGGAGTATAGCAAGATTATCGTATTCTCTGTCGGGATCAAAAACTGTGTTTTTTCCTGAAATAGTTAGATTTTTATTTTTTCTTATTTGATTCAAAAAATTTTGCCGCAAGACGTCATTGTCAAATATGCCGTGGATGTATGTTCCCCAGATTCTGCCGTCTTGGCTCCTGGCGCCGTCTAAGATTTTAGCTGATTTATTGCCGCGCTGAGTAATTTCACAAAAAGCGTTAACGCTAGAATCAATTTTTGTTTTTCCGTGATGGATTTCATATCCGCTGATATCTATTCCGAACGATAATTCTTTACCCTTTATCTGATGGGTTACTTTTCTTTGTCCAAGAGACGTAGTTATATTAAGAAGGCTTAATCCTTTATTTTTTATTAGGCGTGATTCTACGTTTAATGGGTCAGATATTGTATTCCCCAGCATTTGGAATCCGCCACATATTCCTATAATGAAGGTGGCGGTTGTGTTAGCCTTTATCGCCGCGGCAAGGTTAGCTTTTTTAAGCCAGGCTAAATCAGCGAGAGTATTTTTTGTTCCCGGGATGATGATAATATCGCTCATTTTTAGTTGTTGCGGTTCATTTACGTATTTTATTGATACGTCTTTTTCTTTTTGGAAAGGATCCATATCAGTAAAGTTAGATATATGCGGTAGATGTATGACCGAGATGGTAATATCGCGAGTTGTCTTTGAATTGTTATATTCATTGAGAGGAATTGAATCCTCCTCAGGAATTCGTATGTTTTTAAAATAAGGAATGATTCCTAACACTTTTTTTTCTGTTTTTTTCTCTAAGAAATTTATGCCTGAAGACAGTAACCTTCTATCTCCGCGAAATTTATTAATCAGCAGTCCTTTCACGTGTTTTCGTTCATTTTTCGTCAATAAATCAAGCGTGCCGCACAGCCAGGCGAACACGCCGCCTTTATCAATATCTCCTACCAGAATTACCGGCGCCTTAGCATATTGGGCCATTTTCATGTTTACGATGTCATGCTGTTTTAAGTTTATTTCTGCCGGACTTCCCGCCCCTTCCATGATAATTAAGTCATATTTTTTCCTCAGCCGCTGATAAGAGGCACAGACAGTTTTTATGAGTTCTTTTTTATAATTAACGTAAGTTAAGACATCCATGTTGCCGATGGCTTTTCCTCGCACAATGATTTGCGCTTTCCTGTCCGAGGTGGGTTTCATTAAAACCGGATTCATGTCGACGCTGGGTTGGATTTTTGCCGCTTGGGCCTGTACCGCCTGAGCTCGCCCGATTTCTCCGCCTTCTTTGGTTATAAATGAATTTAACGCCATATTTTGCGCTTTGAACGGGCAAACGTTATAGCCTTCTTGTTTAAAAATCCGGCATAATCCAGCAACAATAATGCTTTTGCCTACGCCGGACCCAGTTCCGCAAACATGTAAAACTTTAGTTTTTTTCATATTAAAATACTTTTTAATAATCGTACCAACTGTTCATTTTGTCTTCTTGTTTTAACTGCCACTCTAAAAAATGTATTATTTAATCCTCTAAAATTAGAACAGTCACGAATAAGAATACCTTTTTTCGCCATTTTTTCTGATAGGGTTTTAACGTTTTTTATTTTAGCGTTACTTTTTAGGTTACCTAGAATGAAGTTCACATTGGGCGGATACATTTTTAATCCTTCTATACGGTTTAATTGGTGGTATAGGTATTCTTTTTCTTTTTGGATGAAATCTTTACTTTTCTTTATATAAGACGTTTCTTCAATAACTTTTTGACCGGCAATCTGAGCTAAGAAATTTATGTTCCAGGGGTATTGATATTGAGATAACAATTTGATTGTTTCTCTATTTCCGACAGCGTAACCTAATCGTAAACCGGCAAAAGCAAAAAATTTAGTTAATGAACGTAAAATTATAAGATTTTTATATTTAGGCGCCTCAGCTAGTAGGCTAAACCGCGATTCGGCTTTGGCAAAATTCATAAACGTTTCATCTATAACTAAAAACGTATTATATTCGCGGCATACGTTAAGCAGATTTAATATTTTGTCGCGAAAAAGAATAGTACCCGTAGGATTGTTGGGGTTACAAAGAAATACTAAATCGGCTTTTTTTATTAATGGAATCAGCGTTGATTCATCTATTGTAAAATTATTTTGTTTCCAAACATTAAAAAAGATGGTTCGCGCGTTGTTTAGTTGTAATGCCGTTTCATATTCACTGAATGTAGGGGTAATTATCAGACCGGTTTTTATTCTTAACGCGCGCGGAATTAAATAGATAAGGTCAATTGATCCGTTTCCAGTTATTAAATTATTGCGATTTATTTTATGGAAGGCGGCAAGTTTTATTTTTAGTTGATCCGAATGCGGTTGGGGGTAATGGGTAATCATCTTTATATTTTTTATAATAGTTTCTTTCACGCTTTTAGGCAGTCCTAAAGGATTGATGTTAGCGCTAAAATCAATCATTTTTTTTGACGGCAGAGATGTATTGTTGATATAATAATGAATATTGCCGCCGTGGGAATGGTTAGTTTTTATCATCATAACGATAAACAAAAAAACAGAATAAAAACCTCGGTTATTTCAGTTATCGCGCCAAGGCTGTCGCCGGTTAACCCGCCAATTTTTTTAGTAATAAATTTACCCAGTAAAAAAACAAAAATTAAAAGCATAAAAAAGAGTATTATTCCTTTAATCTTTAATAATATAACAGCTAAAATTAAGCTTATAAGACTGGAAAGAGAAAGTGTTTTAATTGTGATGTTGTTGAAGAAAATCTTTGCTTTTCCGGTTTCTCTGGCATAGGGAAATTTAAATATCGAAAAAACTAGAACGTAGCGGCTTAATACGCACATTAAAAGTAATGAGCCATTTTTTGCCGCGGGATTAAGCGAGCCAAGCAGACCTATTTTTAATAAGATAACGCTTATTAAGCTTAGTACGCCCATTGTTCCAATATGAGAGTCTCGCATTATTTTTAACATTTCTGATTTAGGTTTGCCGCTTAAAAAAGCGTCAAAGGTATCAGCTAATCCGTCTAAATGCAGACTGCCGGTAAGTATTATCAAAGAAACTACCAAAATAACGTTGACAAGAAACGCTGGAAGATGTATCCCAGTTAATAGAATATTAAATATTGTTAAGATAGCCCCTAAAAACAAACCTACAGCGGGAAAATATATTAATGATTGAGGTATTTTATCAAGAGACGGTTTTATCTTAATAGGAATAGTTGTCAAAAATTGTAAAGCGATTAAAAAATGTTTCATATAACCTGAAACCTGTGGCTTGTTACCTGTGACTATATCTTCTTTTCTGTCACATTCGCGGCTGTGAACGTTGCCATTTCATTTAAAATTTTTACCCCTGATTCTATAATTGTCATTGCCAGCGCAGCGCCGGTTCCTTCTCCTAATCGTAAGTTAAGGTCAAGTAATGGTTTTAGTCCAATATATTTGAGAATAATTTTATGTCCCTTTTCCGCGGAACAGTGTGCCGCGATCATGTAATCTTTTACTTTTGGCTCTATCGTGTAGGCTAGTAATGCTGCTGCCCCAGATATAAATCCATCAATTACAACAGGTACGCCTCTAGCTGCTGCTGCTAAAATGATGCCGGATAATCCTCCTATTTCAAATCCTCCTACTTTTGATAGTACGTCAATAGCATCTGATTTATTTGGTTGGTTTAAATGAATCGCTTTTTCTATTACCTCAATTTTAATTTGTAAGCCTTTTTCTGTGATACCAGTTCCTTTACCGGTTACAATGGTTACTTTTTCACCAGTAATAACGGATGTAATCGCGCTTGCGGAGGTTGTGTTGGCAATACCCATTTCCCCTGTACCGACAATATCTATGCCAGTACTGAAAAATGTTTCCTCAAATAACTCAATGCCGGTTTCAATTGATTTTATCGCTTGTTCTCGACTCATCGCAGGCTCTTTAGACATATTTTTTGTTCCATACCCTATCTTTTTAATTTTTAATTTTTCATTTTTTAATTTTAATTCTTGTGCTACCCCGACATCAACTACAACAACTTTAGCGCCCACGTGTTTTGCTAAAACGTTTATTCCTGCTCCTTCGGATATAAAGTTATAAACCATTTGAGCGGTTACTTCTTGAGGGAAGGCGCTTACTCCGCTTGCGGCTACACCATGGTCCGCGGCCAGTGTGAATATAACTTTGTGTTTTAACGAAGGGGTTAGATTTTGGGTGATACCCACAATTAGCTTAGCTATGTCTTCCAGTTTACCTAAACTTCCCTGTGGTTTAGTAAGGCTGTCTAATCTTTCCTGCGCTTTTTGTGTGAAAGAATGATCAATGTTTGAAATTTTTTTGATGATTTTTTGTATCTTTTCCATAAATCTTCTCCTTTTTCTACGAACTATGAACTACCAACTCTGAACTATTTCAATTTCATTGGTAGTCCCGCTGCCATAAAAATTACTTCATCAGCGTGCTTTGCCGTTATTTGGTTTACTTTTCCCGCTAAATCGCGAAATCTTCTTGCTAGAACATTATCCGGTACAATACCTAATCCGACTTCGTTTGAAACTATAATAGTTTTAAAATCCGTTGTTTTTAGCGTTTTCATTAATAAGTCTATGTGCTCTTCTATTTGGTGTTCATCTGTGTCTGCTAATAAAAGGTTAGATATATAAATGGTTAAACAGTCAATAATCACGATATCAAAAGATTTATTTATTTCCTCTATCGCTGGTATTATGTTTTTATGTTTTTCAAAAGTTTGCCAGTGATGAGGTCTTTGTTCTTTATGTAGCTGTACGCGTTTTTTCATTTCGTCATCTAATATTTGAGAAGTAGCGATAAACGCGACTTTTTTATCTTTATCCTTTGCCAGTCGCGTGGCGTGGTTGCTTTTACCGCTTCTCACTCCGCCGATAATGAAAGTTAGTTTACCCATGATTTTTAGCGTTTAGCGTAGCGCAGATAGCGGATAGTTTAAGAAAGTATTTGGTTTATACTCTATGCTATCCGCTAAACGCTATGCGCTATAAGATTTTTCCTTTTCCAGTTTCATCAAACTCGATTTCTCGTACGCTTGCTAACCCAGGTTCGATTTGCCAGATTTCATCTAGATTTAAGTTTAAAACATGACATAAAATTACTTTTATAGGACCGCCATGGGTTATCATAGCTATAGTTTTGTCTTTATTTATGCATAACAGTTGCATTAGTGTTTTTTTTACCCGTATGTTCATTTCGTTTAAGTTTTCTCCTTGAGGAATAGATATCTTGGAAGGATTATTTAACCAGCGCTGATAAATCTCTTGATGTTTCTCCATTAGTTGATGGTAAGTTAACCCTTCAAATATACCAAAGTTCATTTCTCTTAGTTGTGGTAGTTTTTCTATCAGTTTGTTTTTGAAAATGAGTTTGGCAAAGTTCTCGCAGCGTTTTAGATCGCTGGAATAAACGTTAATAATATCTTTGTTTATTAATTCGTTTTCCAATTTTTCTGCCTGGTGACGACCTACATCATTTAAATCGATGTCTCTAACTCCGCAGTATTTTTTTTGTTTGCTCCAGTCAGTTTGTCCGTGTCTTATTAATATCAGTTTTGTTGACATGAATTTTATAGGTAAATTTTGTAGAGGCGCTGCTTGCCTACGCCCGTAATAATA
>JAHISK010000152.1 GCA_018818105.1 Candidatus Omnitrophota bacterium
ACCAAATTAAGGCTGTATAAAAACCTAAATTTTTTGATCTCAATTTAGAAATATTTAAGATATAATACGATAGAAGAGTGGAAAAGGACAATAGCAGGGATTAATAAGCCTACAGATTTCTTTAAAAGCGTTTATGCTGGGTTCATCTTAGGCAGTAAAAAATTCATTAAAGAGCAATTGGAGGAATTGGCTATCCAGGCGGCTGAAAAAGATTTTGCGCATAAAAAGACGCTTTGCGGTGTTGATTATAACAGTATTGTCATTGCGACGGCTAAGGTCTACAAGGTTAAGCCAGATATAATATTTAAAGCGGTGAAGAAACCTTTACTAGTTAAAAAAGTGGCAGTATACTTATTAAAGAGGTGTAGTGGATTGACTAATAGGGAGATTGGTAAGATGTTTGGGGTTAGCTATTCAGCAGTGAGTAAGATTCACAAGGATATGCGGATAATTATAGCTAAGGAAAAACAGGTAAAAAATGATGTCGAAAAGATCATTTCACATTTCAAGGTCTGACCCTACTATTCGTTATTGATAAAGGATTAGGAGGCAATCCCTCGTTTACTCACCCATTACGACAAAAGTTATTTTTTCCTTGACAAAAATCCCAGTGTCTAGTAAATTGGACATATGTCCAAAATAATGGACAGCCATCTAAGCCAATTATGCGTAAGAATGTTTTAATCGCGACTAACTCTCAAAAAATTTTAGACTTTCTTATAGAGCACCCTATTAAGGATTTTCTAGCAGCCGAAATTCAGCAAGCCACAGGCATTAGTAAATCCGGTGTGAATTACGCGTTAAGAGATCTTGCCGATAATAATTTTATATTGAGGCTGAAAAGAGGGAATCTTTATTTCTATACCGTAGAGCATAAAAGTCCAGTGATTAAGCAATTGAAGATATCGAAGACAATTCTTCAAATAGAAAAACTTTTAAAGAAATTGGAGAAATTATCGTCAAAAATAATTTTATTCGGCAGTTGCTCCCGTGGTGAAAATACACTTGATAGCGATATAGATTTATGTATAATCAGTCGTAATAAAGAGGAAATAATGGCGGAAATAAAAAGATATAAAACGAATAGAAAGATTCAGTCTGTGATTAGGACTAATCTTCAATTTGTAGAAATGGAGAAGACGGATCCTATTTTTTACGGTCAGGTATTTAAAGGGATTGTTTTATGGGAAGGAAATAATAATGACGTTTGAGGAGTGTTTGAAAAGAGGGAAAATAAAAGAATTCTCTCAAGGGAAAACTTTAGCTGGAAAAGAACTTAAATCGGCGGAAAAGGATTTAATGGATGGAAAAGAAGGTTTTAATAGAGAGAAATATAAGTGGACTACTATTCAGTGTTATTATGCCATGTTTCACGCGGCGAGAGCGTTATTATATTCTAAAAACTACCGGGAGAAAAGTCATTATTGTTTGATTATTGCCTTGCGTCATCTGTTTGTCGAAACAGAGTTATTATCATTTCATTTTATAGAGGCGCTCCAGAAAGGTAAAGCCTTGAGGGAGGATGCGGATTATTATGATGATTGGTCAAAGTTAGGCGCTAGTGAAATGATTAAGTTAGCGGAAGAATTTTTAAGTAAGGTAAAGGAAATTACATGAATATCCTAGGATATCAGCATGATAGCGCCGCGGCTTTAGTTCAGGATGGCAATATCGTTGCTGCCGCGCGGGAGGAGCGCTTTACCCGTAAGAAGTATGATTCATCTTTTCCTCAAAACGCTATTAATTATTGTTTGCAAAATTAAAGAAGACAAAAAAATATTCCCATTAATAAATTTGGCGGAAAAATACTGAAAATTTACAGGGAAAATATATTGAAGAGGTATATATGAGTGAAATTCTAAGCGATTTTCCAAAATTACAAACTCCTTTTATACGGCAGACTTTTAAGATTAATAAGAATCAGTTTAAGCAGGCTCGCGCTCAATTTCATCTGCGTCAACCTGAAGTTTATTTAGTAGTTAACCGGATAAATCCCGGCTATGAATGGGTATTTGAAGATAAGGATACTATTGCTGTAGAAAAATTAGATGGAACTAACATAAAAATCAAAACACAAAACGGCAGATTAATATCAGTGCAAAATCGTAAAAATGTTATTGATCCTCTCGTGGTAATAGGTGGTAAAGGTTTTATCATGGAAGGTTTATTTCAGGCGATAGATAAAGGCTATGTTAAAGAAGACGGTGAGCAGGCGGGAGAATTAATCGGACCTAAAGTTCAAGCTAATCCATATAAACTTGGTTTCCATCTTTGGTATTCCTTTGAAAAAGCTGTTAACAGTTTAAGGTATAAATCTTTTAACGAGCACGAGTGTAATTTTGATAATTGGAGTAGTTGGTTTAGAGACTATCTCTTTTCCCGTTTTTATGCCAAGGCAGCGGCTAAAGAACAGCGGGAAGATAAAATTTTTGCTGAAGGGGTAGTTTTTTATAACTTAAAACGTAAGGCTTCTAACCAGGTTTGGATGGCCAAATTACGCAGAGATATGTTTAATTGGTATTATGAGGGTATAGAAATTTATGATTATACTGAAAATGGTATAAACTTTTAGAAAATCAAAATAAGTTTGATTAATCAAAGAGCTAGCAGAGTTGTTTTAGGCTCTTGGCATTTGTATTTCATGGAAGGTGTGTGGAGAGGCGGAAATAAAATTAAAAGAAGGCAAAGTAATAGGGTTGTCGCTTAGGTATTGGATTTATGAACATATTAGGAATATCAGCCTTTTATCATGATAGTGCCGCCTGTCTCGTGCGGGATGGAGAGATTGTTTCTGCCGCGCAGGAGGAGAGGTTTACCCGCAAGAAACATGATTTTTCTTTTCCTCATAAAGCGGTTGAGTATTGTTTGCGAAATAGCGGATTGAAAGTCGCGGATTTAGATTTCGTCGCTTTCTATGATAAACCGTTTATAAAGTTTGAACGTCTGCTGGAAACGTATTTGGCTTACGCTCCTCAAGGTATAAATTCTTTTATTAAAGCGATGCCGCTTTGGATTAAGCAGAAACTGTGGATGAAGGAAATTATTAAGAAGGAATTGAGTTATAGCGGCAAAATTATTTTTCCCCAGCATCATCAGTCCCACGCCTCAAGCGCGTTTTTTCCTTCTCCTTATCAGCAAGCCGCTTTTCTTACTATAGATGGGGTAGGTGAGTGGGCTACGGCAAGTTTTGGTGTGGGCAAGGATAACAAAATAGAAATTCATAAAGAAATTCATTTCCCGCATTCTTTAGGATTATTGTATTCAGCGTTCACTTATTACCTTGGGTTTAGAGTTAACTCAGGCGAATATAAAGTGATGGGGCTTGCGCCTTACGGTGAACCAAAATATAAAGATATGATTCTTTCTCATTTGATGGATTTAAAAGACGACGGGTCTTTTAGATTAAACATGAAATACTTTAACTATTGCGCCGGGTTAACGATGACTAACAAGAAATTCGATAAATTGTTCGGTGGACCGCCGCGGGTAAGAGAGTCGCGCTTGGAGCAAAAACACATGGATTTAGCCTGTTCGGTACAGGAAGTGACCCAAGAAGTAATGCTGCGCATGGCAAAGTTTGTTAGAGCTCAGACCGGGGTTAATAAGTTATGTTTAGCGGGAGGGGTGGCATTAAATTGTGTTAGTAACGGCAAGGTTTTACGGGAAGGTATTTTTGACGATATTTGGATACAACCGGCGGCAGGCGATGCCGGCGGCGCGCTGGGGGCGGCGTTGTTTGTGTGGTATCAGTATTTAGAAAATAAACGCCAGGTTAAGGGAGATAAAGATTCTCAGTATGGCAGTTATTTGGGCCCGAAGTTTGATAATAATGATATTGAAAATTATTTGAACGATAATAATATTGCGTACACGCGGTTATCTGATGAAGAGCTTCCTGAAAAAACAGCTGATTTAATCGCTGCCCAAAAAGTTATCGGCTGGTTTCAAGGTAGAATGGAGTTTGGCCCTAGAGCTTTGGGCGGCCGTTCTATTATAGGGGATGCCAGATCTTCTAAAATGCAGGAGATAATGAATTTAAAAATAAAGTTTCGTGAGAGTTTTCGCCCTTTTGCTCCGTCAGTATTGAGAGAGGAAGTTTCCCGCTATTTTAAGATAGATAAAGAAAGTCCTTATATGCTTTTGGTCGCGCCGGTTAACGATAATATTCGATGCGCTGTTACGCCGCGACAGGAGCAACTTACAGGAATAAAAAAATTGCAGGTAGCGCGTTCTAAAATACCGGCAATTACCCATGTCGATTATTCCGCCAGAGTCCAAACTGTTGATAAAGATGACAATCCGCGTTATTATAATATGATAAAAAAATTTAATGATAAATACGGATGCCCGGTAATTATTAACACGTCATTTAATGTGAGAGGCGAGCCAATTGTGTGCGCGCCGCAAGACGCCTATAGATGTTTCATGCGTACGAACATGGACTATCTTGTTATGGGTAATTTTTTATTAGAAAAAAAAGAACAAAAACCATTAGATAAAGACACTGATTGGCTGAAGGAATTCGAATTAGATTGAATGCTAGCGTAGAGCGGATAGCGTTTAGCGGATAGGGATTGATTCCGATGAAGATTTACTTATAACTTATAACTTTTCAAAATGATTATTGAAGAAATTAAATCTATTAAAAGTGAAAAAAAGGATCTACGCCAGTTCGGTATAATCGTTGGTGTTGGCATGGCAGTGTTAGGCAGTCTATTTTGGTGGCGAGGGAAAGATTCCTATTTCTATTTTTTAGGGATATCAGCAACATTATTATTTTTTGGATTAACTGCGCCCAAAATTCTTAAGCCGTTTCAGAAGGTTTGGATGAGCATGGCAGTTTTAATGGGCTGGGTTATGACCAGAGTGATTTTAACTGTTTTCTTTTATCTTGTCATAACGCCCATAGGTTTATTAATGCGAATGTTTGGTAAAGATGTTTTAAATGAAAACATGGATAAAAGAGCCCAAAGTTATTGGGTGCCGGTAGAAGACGAGAATCTTGATAAAAGCAGGTACGAGAATCAATTTTGAAGGTTATAAAATTTATAGTATAATAAAGATATGAATAATATAAAAACCGCGCGGGAATGGATTGATCAATCAAGTTATGATTATGAAACCGCTAAAGATTTATTTAAAACTGGTCGCTATATTTATACCGTATTTATGTGTCATTTGGCTATAGAGAAATTTCTTAAATCTATTTTTGTCATAAAATTTAAGAAGAATCCATTTAAGACGCACGATTTAAATTATCTCTGTGAGATTATAAAATTAGATTTGTCCGAAGATATTCAGGTGTTTATTGAGGCTTTGAATGAATTGAGTGTGCCTACGCGTTATCCTGATCAATTGAAAGTTATCTTAAAACAATATGGTAAACAAAGAGCTAAAAGTATTTTAGATAAAACAAATGAGGTGTTGATATGGTTAAAGAAAAACAAAAAGTAGCAGTTAATTTGATTAAAGATATATTGAAAGAAAAAGGGATTCGTGTTTCTAAGGTTATAATATTTGGTTCGCGAGTTAGCGGTAAGGCTTTAAAAGATAGTGATTTAGATATCGTTATTCTTTCAAAAGATTTTGAGGGGAAAGATATTTTTGAAAAAGTTAAAATGGCGCGCGGTCTTCATCGCAAGCTGGTAAAACAGCTACTTATGCCTTTAGATATTTTATATTATTCTCCATTGGAGTGGAAAAATAATATTTCTCCCATAATTGAAATAGCGAAAAAACAAGGAATTAGTTATTCCTAATGTTGGAGGAAAGAAGATATGGGTAAATTAGATATTGTAAAAGAACTGTGGCAGTTTTTACGAATGCGTAAGAAATGGTGGCTTACGCCGATAATTGTGACATTATTTCTTCTGGGGTTACTAATATTTCTTTCACAAGGTTCAGCAGTGGCGCCATTTATTTATACGTTATTCTAGAAATGTCGTGGTGGAATTATACCCCAAGAGGTATAATCCTCTCATAAATATGGTAAAATTTTTAAAGGTATAAAAAAATTATGTCCCTAATAGTTTTTTTAAAACGAGGTGCTTAATGAAATTGGTTAAGAAGATTGTTATATTTTTTGCGGTAGTTATCTTGATTTCTTTTTTGTGGGGGATGTATACTAATAGTTTAGGCAATGTTTTAAAATCTCTTTCTTTAGGGGAAAGTAATAATAAACTTGTCTTTGGCATGAATTATTTTGGATTTATTCCTGTGGGTACGGCAACTATTGAGAATAAGGGAGTCGAACTTTATAATGGCAGAGAAGTTTATCGGTTAGAAGCGCGAGCCGAATTGGCGGAAATTCTAAATAAAATCTATGATGGAGAAGTTAAGGCTCAGTCTTATCTTGATATAGAAAAAGGGTATCCCTTAGAATTTAATTACTCTTCCCAGTTTTACGGAGAGGTTAAAGAAGCGAAACGTTCGTTTTACGACCAGATTAATCATACTATGACACGAAAGGAAGAAACGAGGACGATTTTACCTAATACCCAGGACCCTTTAACAGTAATTTATTATTTGATGCAGCAGGATTATCAAGTAGGAAAAATCTTTGATATAAATATTAATACCAGTCAGAAAAATTACCGGTTTTATGCCGAGGTTTTAAAGAAAAAAGTTTTTCAAATTAAAGATAAGAAGTATGACCTTTATTTAGTGAAGGGAAGCGTGAAAAGAAGAGACGACAATTATAGACATTCTTCCGAATTCAGTATATGGTTTATGGATACGCCGCGAAAAGTCCCAGTATTAATGAAAACTTTTACCAATGCCGGATTAATAGTAGGTAAACTCCTAGAAGCGAATTAGGATATTATGGGTATATTAGAGTTAAAACATAAGTGGAAATTGAATAAAGAGTTAAAGAGAAGTATCAAAGTTCTTAGTTCTCAATATAAACCGCGTAAAATAATTCTTTTTGGTTCATTAGCTAATGGTAAAATTAGAGAAAATAGTGATATAGATTTACTCGTTATCAAAGATACTTCTAAACGATATTGGGAGAGGGTAGATGAGGTTATCCATTTGATTCATCCTCAGGAGGCGATGGATATTTTTGTGCTGACTGAGAAAGAGATAGAAGATTCGTTGAATAAGGATAATCAGTATTTAAGAGATATTCTTGAGCATGGAAAGGTAATATATGAAGAAACAAACTAAGCAATGGCTTATTTTTGCTGATGAGGATTTACGGGTAGCCAAAATAGTTTTTAAAGAAGGCATCTATAATCAAGTTTGTTTTCATTCCCAGCAGGCAACGGAAAAATCTTTAAAGGCTTTGATTGAAGAAAAGAGTAAAGTTATAAAAGAACATAGATTTTCTAAGTTATCTAAGGTTTGCAAAGCGTTAAAATATGAATTGGATAAGTTTCAGACAAAGTTAGAGTTTTTAGATAAGTTTTATACTTCCACGAGGTATCCTTTTATAATAGGGATGTTACCTCAAGGATCGCCTACCGAAAGTGATGCCAAAACTGCTTTAGAATTCGCGGAAGAATTTTATTCTTTCGCGCGTTATCTTTTGGGCGATAGTTGATTTTACTAAAGTAAATAGATGATACATTCATTTAAATGGTTAGTATATTATCTTAAGAAACCTTTCCATTCTTTTTATCATAAGAAGATTAAACGGCGTGCTTCAAAATACGCGAAAAATAATGATAGTTATAAAAAAGCGTTGAATGAAATATCCGAATATACCGGTAAAGATGTGAATGTTATTGAATCGATATCTAAGCATTTATTAGAAGATATAAACGCGCAGGATTATGATAAATTGTCGGAAAAGGAGCTTACCGAATTTTATCAAAAAAATCGATATTATTTATACGAATTACCTCTATGGAACGCGGGATGTGGCCGGTCTTACGCGGTGTCATATCATTTAGCGCCTTGTTTTAAGAAGAAAGGGTATAAAAAAATTCTGGATTTTGGAGGAGGAACGGGAGATATTTGTCTTTATTTGGCTAATCAAGGATTCAATATGTATTATTGTGACGTGAATGAATCTATAAGTAATTTTGCCAAATGGAGAGCCGATAAACAGAAGTTAAATATACAGTTTATACATAACGATGAGATTAAGGCTGATATTTTTGATTGTATTATCAGTTTTGATGTTTTCGAGCATTTTAAAAATTTACCTAAGAAAATCAGATTTTTGACAGCCGCTCTTCGTGTTGGCGGGGCGCTTATTTTTAATATTGAGTTAAGCGGTGATGGTTTGCATCTTAGTGAAAATAAGAAGTATAAGAATATAAAAGTATTAGATGAAATGCTTAAGAAGCATGGTTTAATATTTGATAAAAAATTTAAAGATATATATTTTTACGTAAAAACAAAAGGCTAATCAAATTTTAGAAAAAAGTTGAGGGATGTCTTCCTGCTCGCTGAATCCTGAGTGTTAATAAAAATGAAAGTTGCCTTAATTTATAACAAAGAATGCGAATTTACTACCGGCGTTCATATTGAGAAAGTGATTAAATCCGCGGGTATTGATTATTCTCATTTTTGGACCAAAGACGCGAGATATATTCCTAAAGAATTTGACCTATATTTTCGTGTTGACCATGGAGATTATAAATATGATTTACCGACTGATTTATGTCCGGCAGTTTTTTATGTAATTGATACTCATTTAAAAAAACCTTATAAAAAAATAAAATCGCAAGTAACTCATTACGATATAATTTTTTGCGCGCAGAAAAATGGGGCGGCTAAATTACGCAAAGATACTAAAGCCGATGCCCCATGGGTTCCTTTAGCCGCTGATCCGCAGATTCATGGAAAGAAAGATGTTTCTAAACAATATGATATTGGCTTTGTAGGTAGAGACGCCAAGAAATTTTCTCGAGGAAAACAATTAGCATTTCTTAAAAAAAAGTATCCCAATAGTTTTATCGGTGAAGCTGAGTATAAGAAAATGGGAGATATCTATAGCGCTTCAAAAATTGGATTTAACTCATCCATCGTAAATGATGTAAACATGCGCGTGTTTGAAATCCTTGCCAGCGGTTGTTTTTTGCTGACAAATTATATAAACGATAACGGTTTATTTGATTTATTTCAGGATAAAAAACATCTTGTTACTTACAAAAATGATAAGGAAATGGCTGAATTGATTGAATATTACTTGGGTCATAATGAGGAACGCCAACAAATCGCTAAAAACGGCTACGAACGCGTTATTAGTAGGCATACCTATTATCATCGGGTACAGCAGATGTTTAATTATATAGCGTTTAAGTTTGGTAGCGGGTATAATAAATTGAGAATTTAGGTAGAGTTTCTACCACTTACCACCTACGCGGTGGTAAGTGGGTTGTTTTCTTTTAGGTGAATGCGAATGAGCAAGAAAAAAAAGAAAGATAAACGCGATGATTTTTTAAGTCTTTTGTCTCAAGGGATATTAAATGTATTGGATGTGGGGTGTGGTAATGGGGGGTTAGGGTCAAAACTTAAAGAAAGAGGGATTGGCGTTATTGGTATAGAGAGAAATAAAAGTTTATGTTCACAGGCCGCGAAAAATCTTGATAATGTGTTTCTTGCTGATATCGAAAGTTTTAAACTGCCCCTTTCTAAGAAATCGTTTGATTGTATTATGTACGCTGATATTTTAGAACATCTAATTGAACCTAAAAATATCTTAGAAAATTATAAAGAATATTTAAAAGACGACGGATGTATAATCGCCAGCATTCCCAATATTAGGTATTATAAAGTTATTCTAAGGCTCTTATTAGGCGGCAGCTGGGATTATATGGAACATGGTATTTTAGATAAGAGTCATTTGCGGTTTTTTACGTTAATAAACATAAAAGAGTTGTTCGTTGCGGCAGGATACCAAATTGTGGAAGTTAAGCGTAATATTGTAGCTTCCAGTGGGTTTAAACTATTGAACTTCTGTTTGTTTGGCGGATTGAAAGAATTCCTAACATATCAGTATTACATAAAAGCAAAGAAAACCGATGGTAGGGTGGCCCCGGGCAAAAAAAGAAAAAAATACCAATTCTAAATTTTTCTTCCTTGACCCTTGCCCCTAATTAATTATGAATCCCATCTGCGACATAATCGTATTAACTTTTAACCGTTTAGATATCACAAAGCAGTTCGTGGAAAGCTTTTTGGCTAATACGATATTGCCTACTCGCCTTATTATCATTGATAATGCTTCAAGTGACGCGACGCGCCAATATCTTTCTGGTTTGAGAGGAACAGATAATTGTGCTATAGAAGTCATTTTAAATGATGATAATGTTGGGTTTGTTCGAGGAATGAATCAGGGGATAGCTTTATCGCGTGCCCCTTTTGTGTGCTTGTCAAATAACGATTTAATTTTTACGAGAGGGTGGTTGGGCCAAATTATTTCTGTTTTTGATAAAGATGATAGAATCGGGCTTCTAAATCCTAATAGTAATAATTTAGGAGTCCATCCTAAAACAAAAGATGATATGGACAAATTAGCTGTCGATTTAGGCAGTAAACATAAGCAAGAGTTTGTTGAGATGCCGTTTTGTGTGGGATTCTGTATGGTTATCAAAAGAGAAGTGATTGATAAAGTCGCCGGATTAAGTGATGAGTTTTTCCCTATGTTTTTTGAGGATACTGATTATTCCATGAAAGTGAAAGCGGCGGGGTATTTAATCGGCGCGGCAAGGGCTTCTTACGTTTATCATTTAGAGCACGCGTCTTTAAAACAGATTGGTTCTAAGAAAGAGCAATTTTTTATAGCAAGCAGGGATAAATATGATAAAAAGTGGGGCAAAATTTTAAGGATTGCCTGGATTGTAAATGATTGCCAGGATTTAGCATTAGTGTTACGCCAAGCTATAGAAGTTTCCAGACAAGGCAACTATGTGTGGATATTCATTAGAAATAAAATTGACCGAAAAACCGCGTTTAAAGAAGCGGGATTATATGAGCATAGCGTCGTGAATTTTGTTAATTTCGGCAGTATTTTTGGCTTATTATGGCTGATTTTAAAGAAAAAGAAACGTTACGATATTATTATAGGCTCCTCAAAATTTACTAAGTGCATTTTTTCTGGATTAGGGTATAATATTTGGGAAAAAGCAGATTTTTCTGAGATCAGTAGAATCAGGCATAAAAAAGACTTCTGCGCGGCCGGCATAAAAGACTAAATATATTCGCTCAAGTTCAAATGTGTGCTTCGCACCATATCAGCTCTATCTAAAAACACTTGACTCGCCCACAGAGTGGGCTCAAACAAGAAGCGTTTTTGCGCTACGCGCCGATAAATCTGATATTCACATTTGAAAAATCGTTCATACATTTAGTCTTTTATGCGAATATTTCGGAGGTCAATTAAATAGTTACGCAGATGTTTTTAATTACCTAAATAAAGAGAGTAAACCATGAAAGGAATAATTTTAGCCGGCGGTAAAGCAACCAGGTTGTATCCTGTTACCAGAGGGGTTAGCAAACAGCTTCTACCCGTGTACGATAAACCGCTTATTTATTATTCGTTATCGGTATTGATGTTGGCGGGGATTCGTGATGTTTTAATAATTTCCACGCCGCAGGATACGCCGCGGTTTAAAGACGTGTTAGGTAGTGGTGACGATTTAGGAATAAACCTTTCTTACGCTGTTCAGAGTCAACCATCTGGTATCGCGCAAGCTTTTATAATAGGAGAAAAGTTTATTGGTGATGATGCCGTAAGTTTGATCTTGGGTGATAACATATTTTATGGCCACAATTTGACAGAAGTTTTAAGGGACGCGGCCGCTTTAAATGATGGCGCGGTTGTTTTTGGTTATTATGTAAAAGACCCTCAGCGCTATGGAGTTATTGAGTTTGATAAGAGTCATAACGTGATTTCTATTGAGGAAAAGCCCGAAACTCCTAAATCTAAATGGGCGGTTACCGGTCTTTATTTTTATGATAACGAAGTTGTTAATATCGCTAAAAACTTAAAACCTTCAGCAAGAGGAGAACTTGAAATTACGGATGTTAATTGCCAGTATTTACGTCGAAAAAAGTTAAAAGTAAAGTTGTTAGATAGAGGATACGCCTGGCTTGATACCGGTACTCCTGACGCATTAATAGACGCGGCAATGTTTATTAAAACAATTGAAGATAGGCAAGGATTAAAAGTAGGGTGCATTGAGGAAATAGCTTATAAAATGGGGTACATTGATAAAGAAAAATTAAATCAGTTAATAAAAACAATAAACACCAGTTACGGTCAGTATTTAAGAGAGATTAGTAAAGATGGATAAAAAAATTCTTATTTTAGGTAAAGGGTATATAGGCCGCCGCTTGGCGCAAGATTTCGAATGTGATGTGTCAGATAAAAGGATAAATTCGTTTACTGACGCCGACGATGAAATAAAAAAATACAATCCCCAAGTTGTTATAAACTGTATTGGGTCTACGGGAGCCAACAATGTCGATGATTGCGAGGTCGATATAGATAATACGTTATACGCTAATACTTTTATTCCTATTATTTTAGCCGAAGCCGCTTTACGTAATCAAGTTAAGTTTATCCATATTAGCAGTGGATGTATATTCCATTATGATTATGAGAAGGATAGTCCTATATCTGAAGATAAAATACCAGACTACTTTGATCTGTTTTACAGCCGCAGTAAAATATACGCTGAACGCGCGTTGGATGTTTTAATCGAAAAATATAATTTTTTAACGGCGCGGATTCGGGTACCATTAGATAATCGGCCTTGTCCTAAAAATGTGCTTACAAAGCTTATTAAGTATAAAAAGGTTATTGATATTCCTAATTCAGTTACTTATATTCCTGATTTCATAGAAGCTTTGAGGCATTTAATCAATAAGGATTCTTGCGGTATTTATAATATTGTTAATAAAGGAGTTTTAAGATACCCGCCGCTTATGCGTATTTATAAAAAATACGTGCCTGATTTTGAATATAAAGTTATTGAATATAGTGAGCTTAATATGGACAGAACCAATTTAGTTTTATCAGTGGATAAGTTAGAGCAAAGTGGATTTAAGATTAGAGAGATAAATGAGGTGTTAGAAGAATGCGTACGAGAATACGTAAAATAATAGTAACTGGCGGGGCAGGATTTATTGGCAGCGAATTTGTTCGATTAGCGGTAAGCCGAGGGTATAGTGTCGTGGTTATTGATAAACTTACCTATGCGGGTGATTTAGCCCGGTTAGCGGCGGTTTCAGATAAAATATCTTTTTATAAAACGGATATTTGTAACAGAAAAAAGATAGACGCTATTTTTAGTAAAGAAAAACCACAAATTGTAATTCATTTTGCCGCCGAAACTCATGTTGATAGAAGCATTGGCGATGCCACTGCCTTTTTAGATACAAACGTTGGTGGTACTCACGTTTTGTTAGAGGCGGCGCGAAAATATAAACTTAATAAATTTGTTCATATTTCTACGGATGAGGTGTATGGAGAAATAAAAAAAGGCGAGTTTTCTGAAGGGGGGAGTTTAAATCCTTCCAATCCATACGCGGCGTCAAAAGCGGCGGCGGACTTACTTATTAAATCCTATATTAGAACTTATAATTTTCCCGCTCTTATTGTGCGGCCGTCGAATAATTATGGGTTATGGCAGTATCCTGAAAAACTTATTCCCGTAGTTATTTTAAAAGCGCTTAACAATGAGCGGGTTCCTGTTTATGGTGAAGGAAAAAATAAAAGAGAATGGCTGTATGTTAAAGATTGCGCGCGAGGTGTATTAACCGTGATGAATAAAGGCGCGATTGGCCAAACGTATAATTTAGGAAGTAGACGACAGTCGCGTAATATTGATACAGTGAAAAAAGTAATTAGAATGTTGGGGCGGGATAGTAAATTAATTCAGTTTGTTCAAGATAGGCCTGGCCATGACTGGCGCTACGCGTTAGATTCTTCAAAAATAGCTAAGTTGGGATGGACTCAAAAGTTTGATTTTGATACCGGAATTAAAGAAACGGTTGATTGGTATAGACAAAATACGGATTGGTTAAATACGAAACGCGAAAAGTTAGAGCAGTATTGGAGAAGTGTATATTTCTGTAAAGGTAGTAAGTAATTGGGTAAAGGTCAGGAAGCCGGTATGGTAGTTAGGTCAGGGTTAAGTGTTTAAGCTACTAACTACTTGACCCTTCAACCAAACCGGCATCTTGACCTTAACCTAACTACATAACTCAAAAATTATTTATGAATATTCTAGGTGTAGGGCCATCAATGTTTCATGATCCGGCAGCGGCGTTGATCATTGACGGTAAAGTTGTTGCCGCGGCAGAAGAAGAGCGGTTTATACGAGAAAAACACGCTACAAACAAACTGCCTCTGGAGGCGATAAATTATTGTTTGAATTTCGCCCGGATTAAAGCGTCAGATATTGATTATATCGCTTTCCCCTGGTCTGAAAAAGCTTACGATAGGTTTAAGTATCAGTATTTCAGGCGAAAATTTTTTAACAGTCCCGATAGAGCGATTAAAGCGATACTGAAATCTGATAAAATCCGTCAGGATAAACGCAATATTGTTAAGCAGATTTGTGATAAATTAGGTATTAGCTTTTGTCAGGATAAAGTAGTATTTGTTGCGCATCACCTTGCTCATGCTGCCAGCGCTTATTATTTTTCAGGGATGAAGGACGCGGCAGTGATGTCTATGGATGGAAGTGGAGAATTTACCGCGACTTTTTTAGCCCATGCTGTAAATGAAAAGATTATTCCTATAAAAGAGATATGTGTTCCTGATTCATTAGGATTATTCTATTCTACGTTAACAGAATATTTAGGGTTTAGGAGCAATAACGGCGAGTATAAAGTTATGGGTATGGCGCCCTATGGAGATGCTTCTAAAGCTAATTTAGATGACGTAGTTTTTTGGGATGACAGAAGGGGTGTTTATAAATGTAATGATAAGCATGTTTGGGTGAAAAGAAGTTTAAGAGATGACCCTAATAAAATGTATTCAAAAGCAATGATGAAAAAACTTGGCCGTCCCCGCCAGGGCGATAATTTAGATGAACCCTATATTCATATCGCGGCTGCCACGCAGAAAAAGTTAGAAGAAATAACCATAAAATTAGTTGAAACATATTTAAAAGATGAATTATTAAAACATGGTAATTTGTGTTTCGCGGGAGGCTGCGCTTTAAATGTCGTCTTAAACAGAGCGTTACTTACATTACCTTATATAAAAAATTTATGGGTGCAACCGGCATCTAATGATTCCGGCGCTTCATTGGGTGCCGCGGCGGTTGTTGCTAATCAGTTGGGTCGAAAGATTGAGCCTATGAAACATGCCTATTTAGGGCCGCGATTTTCTAACGAAGAAATTGAAACTCAACTCAGTAAATCCGGATTTTTATACAGTAGAGAAAATGATATTTGTGCCAAAGCGGCGGACTTGCTGGCTAAGGGTGAAGTTGTTGGCTGGTTTCAGGGCAGGATGGAATGGGGTCCGCGCGCGTTAGGTAATAGAAGTATATTAGGTAATCCTATCATCCGCGGAACCGCCGACAAAATTAACTCTATTATAAAGTTTCGAGAAACGTGGCGGCCATTTTGTCCGTCTATTCTTAAAGAAAAAGCGAGTGAAATTCTGGATTCAGACCATCCCGCTCCTTTTATGACAATTGCCTTTAAAGTTAATGATAAATGGAAAGATAAAATTCCTGAAGTTGTCCATGTTGATAATACTGCTCGTCCACAGATTGTGGATAAAGAAGTAAACCCTAAATTCTATAATGTAATCGAAAATTTTTATCATAAGACCGGAGTCCCAGTTGTGATAAACACATCCTTAAATAGAAGAGGGGAACCTCTTATTTGTAGCCCAGCCGATGCCTTAGAGATGTTTAAGGAAAGCGGTTTAGATTTTCTCGCGATAGGAGATTATTTGGTAGAGAAAGGGTCAAGGGACACGGAATAGAAATTTTAAATTTACCAATTACCATTTTAAAATTAGCATTTGTTTAAGAGGGGAAATATCTAATAATTTAAAATGGTAAATGGTAAATTATATGGGTTAAGGGGTAAGGAAGAAAGATATTTAATTCTTACCATTGTAATAAAATGATAAAAGAAGTATATACTGTTCTTGAATTAAATGATACCGTAAAAGAGTTAATCCACGGCGCCTTTCCTAATTACGTATGGGTCTGCGGTGAAATTCAGGATTTAAGAGAACGCGCCCACATAAATTTTAATCTTGTTCAAAAACACGAAAGCAAAGATCAGATAGCCGCGCAGGTAAAGGCAATTATTTTTGCCAACGCCAAACCGTTGATTATTCGCCGTATAAAGCAAGCTGATTCAGAGTTTCAATTAAATAACGATATAGAAGTAAAACTTTTATGTAAGGTTGATTTGTATTCTAAAACAGGTCAGTTTAGTTTAACTGTTTTTGATATTGATCCGGTTTACACATTGGGGAAAATTGCTCAAAACCGGATAAAAATAATAGAAGAGTTACGTAAACGCGGATTGTTTGATAAGAATAAAGAAACGGATATGTCTCTTCTTCCATTAAAAGTGGGGGTGATTACATCTTTTGAATCCGCTGCCTATCATGATTTTATCAATGAATTAAAAATAAGCGGTTATGGCTTTAAAGTAATGGTTATTGATTCTTATATGCAGGGAGCGAATGTGGAAAGTAATGTTGTTGGGGCGTTGAAGCGTTTTAATCAGTATGATAGGCAAGACTTAGATGTTGTTGTTATAACTAGGGGCGGTGGTTCTACTGCTGATTTAAGTTTTTTTGATAATAAAAAAATAGCCGAAACTATAGCTGATATGAGGTTTCCTGTTATCGCGGCGTTAGGTCATCAAATTAATGTTACTGTCACAGATATGGTTACCCATACATCAGTGAAAACGCCGACAGCGGCAGCGAAGTTTCTTGTTGATAGGATAGGTGAGTTTGAGAGTGGTTTAAAGTATTTAGAAGAGAAAATAGTAAAGGGCGCGCGACAGCTAGTGGTTGATAATAAAAGAACTCTGGAAACATTGGCGGTTAAGTTTGAAACAAATATTACCAGATATTTTCGTCAACATAAGGAAGACCTTCTAAATAATAAACATCATATTAGACGGATCATTGAAGTATTGTTATCGCAAAAGAAATCCGAGGTAAAAGGCTATTTGGTAAGTTTAAGAAATCAGTCGCAAACAGTGCTTAAAAATTCTAAAGATAACCTAAATCATATAGAAGAAAAAATAAACCTGCTTAACCCAAAAAACGTTTTAAGAAGAGGCTACTCGATAACATTAAAAAAAGGGAAGACCTTAAAAAGGATTGGGGATATTGATGTAAAAGAAGATATTGAGACAGTTTTGTATGATGGTAGGATAATATCACAAGTTAAGAGTACGTTGAATAATGAATGAAATAAATATGTAGGGACAGGTCTCTGTGCCTGGCCGTATAAAAAATCAGGGGGTAAAATCATGGCTAAAAAAGTTATAAAATACAGCCAAGCAATTGATGAGTTGAATA
>JAHISK010000153.1 GCA_018818105.1 Candidatus Omnitrophota bacterium
GGTGTAAAAGTAATTTTGACTTTACCTACTGTGTTACATAGGGTTATAGAAAAAACATCACATTTAATAAGAAAGAACCGTATAGTTTTCTAGATAATTATATTTTTTTATCTTACATTGTGAAAAAAATCACATACTTGGTAAAGAAGGATTTTCGGATTTATATAATATTAACCGTTTAATAATAAGGAGGGAGAATGGCAGATACAATGAATATCGATTGTAAATCACCAGCTAATATCGCCGATGCGTTAGCCAAAACCGTTTGTGTTGCAAAAACTAATGCTTCTATTCTTAAACTCATTGTGCTGGGAATTCTGGCCGGTGCTTATATCGGATTTGGAGCGGCATTCGCGACCTTAGTCTCCAGTGATTTGGCTAAATATGTTGGGGTAGGATTAGCCAAAGTACTTACCGGAGGAGTATTTTCTGTTGGACTTATGTTAGTTGTTATCGCTGGAGCAGAACTCTTTACTGGAAATAACTTAATGTTAATGAGCGTACTGGATAAACAAGTCCCTTTTTCTAAAATGCTGGGAAAATGGACAATTGTTTATATCGCTAACTTTATTGGATCAGTTTTGTTGGCTTGGATTATGTATAAAACCGAACTCTGGAAAGGCGGTGATTTCCTTACCGGTATTCAAGCGCTGAAAATTGCTAGCGCTAAAGTAAACCTTGCTTTTAGCCCGGCTTTTTTTAGAGCAATTTGCTGTAACTGGTTAGTATGTTTAGCGGTTTGGATGGCAATCTCATCAAGAAACGTTATCGGCAAAATTTTCGCTTGTTTTTTTCCGATAATGGCATTTGTCGCTTTAGGATTTGAACATTGCATCGCCAATATGTATTTTATTCCTATGGGATTATTCTTAAAAGGAACCGGCGCTGCTGCTGCTTCCGGCTTAAATCTCACAAATTTAAATCTTAACGGATTTTTAATCACAAACTTAATACCGGTAACATTAGGTAATATTATCGGCGGAGCTGGATTTGTAGGGTGTCTCTACTGGGCAGTTTATGTTAGAAAAAATAAATAATAAGTGAATTTTAATGAAAAGAGGTATTATCAATGCGTAAACAAAAAATGAAAATTTTATTAACCGCGATTATTTTTAGCTTTAGCTCTATGCTTTGCGCTTTTGCTGATGACGCTTCTAAAGAAGAATTAATCGATAGGGTTTCTTCTCTAGAAAGTGAAATCGGTCAATTAAAAGCAATGATTTCAAATATGCAGACTAAACAGTATAGAGTAGAAGAAAAAGTAGAAAAAATAGCCGCTAATCCTGTTTCTAAAACGGCGGCGATAACAACAGGTATAACATCTAAGCATGACGTTAAATTATACGGATTTCTTAAGTTAGATGCGACATATGACGATTCTAAGACTGATGATGTGGATGCGGCAAGATTTGCTCAATCACCATCAACCTCAACTAATGAAGAAGAATTTTCAATGACAGCGAGAAATTCCCGTATAGGATTAAACTACTCAGGTCCCCAAGAAAATGATGTAAAAGCAGTTGGAAACTTAGAAATGGATTTTTACGACACAGTGTCGGCTCATCATTCAACACAGCTTCGTATGCGTCACGCTTTTGTGGAATTGCAGTATCCTAAATGGAGTGTGTTAGCAGGGCAAACAGGAGACGTGTTTGCGCCTTTAGGACCTGACACGCTTAATACTAACGGATACCTGTTTAACGGCGGAAATATGGGATTTAGAAGGGCTCAAATTCGATTAACTAACAATTTTGACATTAATCGTGACAATAAAATAACAACCCAGTTGAGTTTAAACCGTAACGGGAATTTAAACGACGGTCCTGTTCTTGAAGGTCGAACGGCTTACACATTTCCATTTTTCGGAAGAAAATCTACTGTGGGTGTTGAAGGACTTTACGGACAAGATACAAGTGTTGACAGAGTTCCTTACTGGGCAGGGGGCGTAGATGTATCGCTAGCGCTTATGGATAAAGTTTCTTTAAAGGGGGAATTCTTTCGCGGAGCTAACCTCAATGATTTTCTTGCCGGTATAGGACAAGGAATTAACGCTACAACTAATGACGGCATAGACACTGTGGGCGGATGGGCTCAGCTTAGCTATAAACCTTGGGATAAATATTGTTTTAACCTTGGTTATGGTATAGATAGCCCTAAGAAAAGAGACCTTAACAACGGAAATAGAAGCAAAAATGAAGTCGTTTTGGCTAGCGTAATGTATTCGCTAATGAAAGACGTTAAGTTAGGTTTGGAATATTCTTATTTTCAGACACAATATCTTAACGCTGACGAAGGTAAAAACAATAAAATTACAACATCAGTTATTTACAGCTTCTGAATTAGTTCGTAGTTGTGAGTTTGTAGTTCGTAGAGGATAATATTAAAACGTATTATATCAACTACGAACTACGAACTATGAATTATAGAATTATAATCTATGAACTACAAACAACCAGCTACGGACTCTATTTCTTGCGCGATTTTAGCCGGCGGAAAGAATCGCCGAATGGGAAAAAACAAAGCTTTTATTGAGGTAGACGGCATATCCCTACTAAAAAAAAACATCGTTCTTTTACAACAAATATTTACTGAAATAACCATAGTAACTAATTCTCCTAAAGAATATATATCTTTTAAAAATGACGCCTCAATCATAACCGATAAAATAAAAGATATCGGGCCGTTAGGGGGGATTTTTTCGGCACTTTCTACTACATCAAAAGAAAGTGTTTTTTTTGTGGCTTGCGATATGCCTTTTTTGCATAACGACATGATTATTCGCCAACTTTCCCTTTTTAAAAAAACCGATTGTGACGCGCTGATTCCTAAACTAGGTGAATTCATTGAACCATTACATGCGATATATAAGACAAAAATAGCTGGTATGCTAAACCAACATATAAAAAATAATAAAGTTTATGCCATTAGGAGTTTTTTAGAATTAGTTAAGGTCAAATATATGCCGGTAGAAAATACCGCTGGTAATCGAAAAGCATTCACAAACATAAATACGCTTGATGATTATAAAAATATAATTCGATAGGTTCATTCTCTATATATAACGTGCTTAAAGAGATAACAAAAATAGCCCTTTTGCTTCGCGTATGAGTCCTACAACCATATTGATAATGAGAAAACATAATAATCAAAGCAAGAGATACCGCGATTCAGCTGATATAAAATCGAGGATATCCATCCGGACTCAAGACGTACGCAAAAGAGATTTTTGTCATCTCTTTTTATAGTGTTATGACGTGGATTTGTTAATATGCAGATAAAAATAAAATTCTGGATTGAAAAAAACAATAAGAACATCTTTGGAAAAGGTAAATCTCTCATTTTAAAAGCAATTGAAGAAACCGGTTCTTTAAATAAAGCCTCTAAAAAGTTAGACATTTCTTACCGCCGGCTATGGAGTTATATTACTTACGCTGAAAAAAGACTGGGAAAACCCCTTATTCAAAAGGTAAAAGGCGGCAAAGATGGCGGGGGAACAACTCTTACGGATTACGGGAAAGAACTTCTTAACAAGTTTAATGTTATTGAAAAGGAAATTAATATTTTCACAGAAAAAGCGTTCAAAAACGTTTTTTCATATGATTTAGAACAAAAAATATAAATATTTTACGTAAAAGGCAGGGAATATGAAAATTTATCGTCAAACACCCATAATAAAAATAGTAAACACCGTTAAAACGACTAGCCAAGATTTGGTGGTTACCGAAATACCTCTTAAAATCAAAATAAACCGTAAAAAACTATTAACTCTCATTTGCCTACCGTCTGATTTAGAAGATTTAATTTATGGATTTCTTTTCAGCAACGGCATAATTCAAAAAGACGAGGACATAAAAAAACTTAATATAAATACAAACAACTCATCCATCAACGTAACATTAACCAAACCTATAAAAATAAAAAAGACAGATAAAACCTATGCTTCTAGCGGAAGCAAAGAATTTGATCAAATAGCTAAAAATAAACGAATAACAGCTGTTTTTAAAATTTCTGCTTCCTATATTATCAAACTCACGCGCGATTTTTTAAATAAGTCAGATATTTATTCAAAAACCGGCGGTGTTCACAGCGCGGCGCTCACTGACGGTAAAAAAATAATGATTTTTAAAGATGATATTGGCCGACATAACGCTATAGATAAAATTATCGGCGAAATGCTTAGAAAAAATATTTCTTCTGATAACAAAGCGCTGTTAACAAGTGGTCGTGTTTCATCGGAAATTATAGCTAAAATACACAGGGCGGGAGTTCCTGTAATAATATCAAAAAGCGCTCCAACAGATAGAGCCATAGATTTAGCAAAAAAAGGAGGTGTAACGCTAATTAAAGCGGCTAAATCATCGGTAAATGTTTACTGTAATGAGGGGCGGGTATCTGAATAGAAAATGAAACATTTAAGATTATTAATATTATCGATATTTCTTTCTATCACTGTATTTGCTAATTTTGCCTTAGCACAGGAAACTCTGCGACTGGCAACAACTACTAGCACCTATGAAACAGGACTTCTTGACTATATTTTTCCGCAATTTGAAAAAAAACATGACGTAAAAATACATATTATCTCTGTCGGTACGGGCAAAGCTATGAAACTGGGCGAAAACGGTGACGTAGACGTTATTTTAGTCCACGCCCGCGCCGCTGAAGATAAATTTGTTACCGACGGCTTTGGCGTAAACAGGCGAGACGTAATGTATAATGACTTTGTTATATTAGGGCCTCAAGAAGACCCGGCAAAAATTACCGGCTTAAATGATGCGAAAAAAGCACTGAAACTCATATACAATAATAAGCAAATGTTTATATCTAGAGGCGACGATTCTGGAACACATAAAAAAGAAAGATACCTCTGGTCAAAAACAGGAATCACTCCCGGCCCAAGCCAATATTTAGAAACCGGACAGGGAATGAGCGCGACTTTACGGGTAGCAGATGAAAAAAATGCTTATGTTATGCTTGACAGGGCAACTTATCTATTTAATAAGGATAAAATAAGGATAAAAAAGCTAGTTGAAGGGGATAAAGATTTATTTAACCCTTACGGCATAATACCGGTAAGCCCTTATAAATATAAGCATGCTAAGTATGAATTAGCTATGGCGTTGACGGCATGGATAACATCGCCAAAGTGTCAAGAAATGATTAAAAACTATAAAAAAGGCGGACATCAATTGTATCATCCGAACGCGAAATAATAAAATTCGTAGGGGCGTCGCTTGTCTACGCCCGTAATAACGTAATAATATAAAATTATTACCAATCGGATACCCATATCATTATGCCAAATTCTATTCATGGTATTATTGTTATCAATAAACGGGCGTAGACAAGCGACGCCCCTACGATTAATTTATGGAATATATTATTAACGGAATAAAAGGCGCGATACAAATAATCTTTTCATTAGACAGGGAATTTCTGGGGATTGTTGCTACATCTTTGCGAATTTCGCTTACATCTACCGCTCTATCTGCTTTCTTAGGAATTCCTTTTGGGCTATGGGTTGGTTTAGGAAAATTTAAAGGCAGAAATTTTTTACAGACTATTTTAAACACACTAATGTCTCTGCCTACAGTTGTTGTAGGATTAACGCTCTATTCTTTCCTTTCAAGAAGAGGGCCACTGGGAGGGGTAAACATACTATTTACCCCTCTGGCAGTGGTTATTGGCCAGTTCATCTTAGCGTTTCCTATTGTTGCCGCGTTTACCTCAAGCGGCGCCAATAACATCGGCCAAACACCGATAATCGCGGCACGCCTATTAGGGGCGGGAAAAATAAAAAGTAACCTTCTTTTTCTTAAAGAAGCAAAAATCATTATTATAACTAGCGTATTAGCGGGATTCGGTAGAGTATTCGCTGAAGTTGGCGTGTCAATGATGCTGGGAGGAAACATCCGCTTTTACACAAGAAATATAACTACTGCTATAGCCCTTGAAACTTCAAAAGGAATGTTTGAGCTAGGGATAGCGTTAGGTATAGTGCTTATTTCAGTAGCTTTTATGATCAACATCATTGTATTTCAATTTCAAAGAAAACAATCATGATACATTCTATTACATTAAAAAACATACGCAAAGCTTACGATTCAGGGGAATTTTCTCTAAAAATAGAAAGCTTAACGCTGAAAAACGATCGTATTCATGTTATCAGAGGCCCCAACGGCTGCGGTAAAAGCACATTACTTAACCTTATTGCTAATATTGAAAAACCCAATGCGGGAAACGTTCTTTTTAATAACGAAAAACTGTTCACCGGTCTTAATAAAAAAATAGGATTTCTAACACAAAAACATTATCTATTTAACACCAGCGTGTTCGAGAATGTCGCTTTAGGATTAAAATTAAGAAATTACCCTAAACCTGAAATTACTTCAAAAGTTACCAAAACTCTTTCTATGTTAAACATAAACCACCTAGCCGACAGAAACGTTAAAAATCTTTCCGGAGGAGAACGACAGCGTACAGCACTTGCTCAAGTTTTAGTGTTTTCGCCTCAAATACTACTTTTAGATGAACCAACCGCCAACGTTGACACCTATAATATATTTGCCATAGAAGAAGCTTTAAAAATGTTTTATAACCAACGCAAACCTTTAATGATAATATCCACGCATTCGTTGAATCAAGCTTACAGGTTATCTTCAAATACCATTTCTATGAATGAAGGTAAAATAATTGATTTTCTGCATGAAAACGTCTTCTTTGGAAAAGTAGCGTCTACTGATAAAGAACTGCAAACCATGAAAATAACCGATACCGCTGAAATCACATTTATAACAAAAAAGCGCGGAAACATTTATATTGCAATAGACCCAGAAAACATTATAATCTCTAAAAATACAGTAAACACCAGTGCTCGTAACCATTTTAAAGGCGTAATCAAAAAGGCTGAAATATACGGCCCTTGCGTACGGTTGTTAATTGATATAGGAATACCGTTATACGTGACAATAACAAGCCAGTCCTTTAAAGATTTAGGCATAAATTTAGGGGCAATGGTAAGCGCTAGTTTTAAAGTTAATTCGGTGAAAGTACTTGAAAGTACTTAGTCGTTAGTGTTTAGTGTTTAGTGTTTAGTATTTAGTGAAAGAGAGAAAAAAGGAAAAAAGATGATTTCATTTGTTGAGGCGTTAGACAAAATAGTGAAGAATACTCCGGTGTTGTTGGCGGAAGAAGTTGGTGTTACCGAATCAGTAGGCAGAGTGTTAGCCCAAGATATTTGTTCGCCTATAAATATGCCGCCAATGGATAAGTCCGCTATGGACGGGTATGCCGTAAATTATAAAGACGCTATAAGAAATAATCTAACTTTAAAATGCGGCGGGGTTATACAGGCGGGAAGTGCTAACCAAAAAAGTATAAATGAAGGCCAATGCGTAAAGATAATGACCGGCGCGCCAATCCCGAAAACCGCCGATACTGTGGTTATGGTTGAAAACACTAAAAACGTAGATACCCGCGTAAAAATATTAAAACCGATCAAAAAAGGACAAAATATTTGTTTTAAAGGTGAAGATATTACTGTAAACCAAAAGTTACTGGCAAAGGGAAAAATTATTTCTATCGCTGACATAGCTCTTATTGCCACAACAGGAAAAAGTTTCATAAAAGTTATTAAAAAACCAACTGTCGCCTTTTTAAATACCGGCGATGAAATTGTTCCCGCAGGTAAAAAATTGCCAAAAAATAAAATATATAACAGTAACGGCCCGCAACTGGCAGCTCTATTATCTTTTGACGGTATCAGCGGTAAATTTTTGGGAATAGTGAAGGATAAACCCGAAGCTTTAACTAAAACCATTAAAAAAGGGTTAAACTATGATATTCTGCTTATTTCCGGCGGAGTATCAATGGGCGATTACGATTTTATCCCCCAAATATTACAAACCCTTAAAATACGAAAAATTTTTCATAAGGTTAAAATAAAGCCGGGTAAACCTTTGTTGGTAGGAAAACATAAAAAAACGCTTATTTTTGGCGTGCCGGGAAACCCTGTTTCTAATTTTACTACTTACATGCTATTTATACGTACCGCTATATACAAAATGATGGGATACAAAAATTTCATGCCCCAATTTAAAGAAGGTATTATAAAAAAAACGGTTAAGCGTAACCCCGGACGCCTACATTTTGTGCCGGTAACAGTTGAAAAGAAAAATCATAAGAAATACTTAACACCCCCAACTTCTCACGGTTCCGCCGATATTGTTTCATTATCACAAGCAGACGGATTTATGATGGTAGACGCTGATAAAACTCTGGTTAAGAAAAATGAAAAAATAAAATATATAATATGGAAAAAAAGATAGAGATTGATAGATATTCTCTCACTACGTTCGCGATACTGATTGAAACTGGTAGGAATTAATCGTTTAAATTCACATACACAATAAATCTCTATTAATTTCGCGAAGCAAATTTCAATGAATATTTTTTTAACATAAAGAGTTTACTATGGAAAAAAACAATATTGATTATTTGAGGTTATCGGTAACGGATAGGTGTAATTTGAACTGTGTTTATTGTACACCTATAGAAAAGGATAAATTTTTAACGCATAATGAAATTCTTAGATACGAGGAAATGGTACGGCTTACTCGGTTGTTTGTTCAATCCGGCATAAAAAAAGTGCGTGTAACTGGCGGCGAACCTTTAATCAAAAAAGGAATTATTGATTTAATAAAACTACTGAGAAAAATAGACGGATTAGAAGAGTTGTCACTGACAACTAACGGCGTACGTCTTAAAACCTTGGCTCAACCATTAAAAGACGCTGGAATAGATACTATAAACATCAGTTTGGATACTTTAAAAAGAGAAAGATTTAAGGAAATCACCAGGTTTGATTTCTTTGACGATGTTTGGCAAGGGTTACTGAAAGTTTTTTCGTTAGGATTTAAATCGATAAAACTAAATGTGATACCCATGAAAGGCATAAACGAAGACGAAATATTGGGTTTTGTAAACCTTACTTTAAAGTATCCCATAACTGTACGGTTTATCGAATTCTTTTCTACTAACGAACGGACAATGAAACTAGCTAACTGTTTAATTGACAACTCTATCATAAAAGAACAAATAAAAAACCGTTTTAATCAAATGACAGCTAATACCAGCAGCACTGCTGATAGACCTGGTCCGGCACAGTACTACAAAATACCTCACGCCAAAGGGCTTATTGGATTTATCAATTCCTCAACAGGAAATTTCTGTAATACCTGTAATAGAATTCGCGTTGATTGTGCGGGAAAAATATCACCTTGTTTATTTTCAGGATATAGATATAATATAAATTCCTTACTAAAAAATAACGAATCGGATGAAAAAATCATCGCCTGCATAAAAAAAGCGCTAGAATCAAAGGGAGAATATACAAAACATATAATCACTGACCGAAAAATTGAAATGAGCAGCGTGGGAGGATGAAAATAGGGGCAAGGGACAGAAATTTTAAATTTACCAATTGCCATTTTAAAATTAGCATTTATGTAAAAGAAATAATATCTAGTAATTTAAAATGATGCCGGAGGCAAGAAAGAAAAAGAGGTGAAGGATGATTGATGTGGGGGAGAAAGATAAAACGCAAAGGTTAGCTAGAGCGAAGGCTGCCGTAAAACTAAACAAAGATATAATTGAAAAAATTAAAGCTAAAGAAATACCTAAAGGCGACATCTTGGAAATCGCCCGAGTCGCGGGAATTTTGGCGGCAAAAAAGACCGATAGCCTTATTCCACTATGCCACAACATAGAACTGGATTATGTGAATATCAGTTTTACGATAACACCTGACAGCGTGGTAATAGAGTCTATCGCTAAAACAACAGCTAAAACCGGCGTTGAAATGGAAGCCATAGTTGCTGTTTCTATCGCGGCAGCAACTATATACGATATGTGTAAAATGTTCTCAAAATCGATAAAAATATCTGATATCGAATTGATTGAGAAAAGAGGGGGAAAGAGCGGGCACTTTCTGAAAAATTCAGAAAGTGCTGATTACATAGATTAAGATAAGATTACAGCGATTTTATAATAGAGAATCAAGAATAATTTTGGTTCGTATATCAGGAGAAATGTCATGATGGGTAAAATTTATTCAATTAATATCAGCAAAACTAAAGGAACACCTAAAACTCCCATTGAAAGCGTAAACCTAATAGAAAATTTTGGATTGGAAGGCGACGTCCACGGTCAGCAAGGTATAAAACAAGTAAGTTTATTGGCCATAGAAAGCATAAATAAACAAAACGCCTGCCCTAAAGTAAAGAATAACGGCCAGCCTTTAAAGGCGGGAGATTTCGCTGAAAATATCACTACCGAAGGTATTGAACTAATAAACCTAAAAGTAGGAGATAACCTAACTGTGGGAACAGAGGTTATCCTTGAAATTTCTAAGATTGGAAAAGACTGCCATAAATATTGCGCGATATATTATAAAACCGGCGATTGCATTATGCCAAGAGAAGGTATCTTCGCCAAGGTTATCAAGGATGGCAATATTCGGAGAGGAGAGGAAATAGATATATAGAGGGTCAAGGGGCAGGGGTCAAGGAAGAATAAAGATACAGAAAAATAATATAAAATATTATAGGGGTCGACCCGATACTATACAATAAATTATGATAAAAACAACAATTTTAACAATCAGTGATACACGCACAAAGGAAAATGATGACAGTGGAAAGACGATTATTGAAATCTTAAACGATAATAATTTCACCATCTCAAATTACGAAATTATTAAAGATGACCTATCCCAAATCAAAAACAGGCTGATTCACTATTCTGACATTGCCCCCGTAGATTTAATTCTAACCACAGGAGGAACCGGTATCGGACCTCGTGATGTTACCCCCGAAGCGACGCTTGAAATCATCGAGAAACGTCTCCCAGGAATCGGCGAACACATCCGCGCCACTGGCGCGCAAAAGACAAAAAACGCTCTTCTTTCAAGAGGGAAAGCAGGCGTAAGGAAAAACACCCTGATCATAAACCTCCCCGGTAGTCCTAAGGGGGCTGGGGAGTCGTTGGAGGCTATTTTAGGGGTTGTTTGTCATGCTATTGAGATGATGAGGGGGGCAGGACATTGAAATAGTTATAAGTTATAGGTTTTAAGTTTGAAGTTTAAAAACATAAAGCAAAATATAAAAAGATAGATAAATGAAAGATATAAAAAAGGCAAAAAAGGTTCAGTTTTCGTCGGGAACGATAAAAAGATTAAGTTTATACTTACGTAAACTAAAAACAATTCAGGATAACAACGTAAATGTCATTTCTTCCAGCGCTATAACACAGCTTCTCAACGTAACTCCGGCGCAATTTCGAAAGGACTTATCGTATTTTGGCGGGTTTGGAAAAAGAGGAGTAGGCTACAATGTCAGCCTGCTCATTAAAGAAATCGAAGATATTCTTGGTATAAACCAAGAATGGAAAATAGCGTTAGTTGGCACCGGTAAACTGGGAAGCGCTCTTCTGGGATTTGAAGGGTTTTCTAAATTTAATCTTAAAATCACCTGCGCTTTTGATAATCAAAAAAACAAAATAGGTGAAAACATTGGTAACATAAAAATCATCGATATAAAGAACTTAGAAAAAATCATCAAAAAACAAAATATTAAAATGGCAATTATAGCAACACCTCCTGAGGTAGCCCAGAACATGGCGAGTCAATTAGTAAAAGCCGGAATAAAAGGAATAATGAACTTCGCTCCGGTTTTTATCACTGTCAATAAAAATGTAGTTGTATCTAATATTGATATGGCATCAGAATTGGAAAACTTAGTATTCTTTGTAAAAAGGGGAGAATTAAAAACATGAAAACATTCGCGTTTGATTTAGGTCGAGTAATATTTGATTTTGACTACAACATCGCCTTAGACAAAATAAAAGATAAAGTACAATGTTCATCAGAAAAAATAATTGATGAAATATTTTATAAAGATTTCGGCGCGGACTTTGAAAAAGGCCTAGTTTCAAGCCAAGAATTTTTCAATAAATTTAAAGTCGCGTTTCGCGCCACAATCCAATACCAGGAATTCACCCATATCTGGAGCGACATCTTTTCACCAATGAAAAAAACTATTAATTTAATTAAATACCTTAAAGCTAAACACCCTTTATTTATGATATCTAACATCACCGAATTACATTACGACTTTCTATACCAACGATATCCAGAAGTATTCGCCTTATTCGATGGACTAATTCTTTCTTACCAAGTGCAGTCGGTCAAGCCTGAAGAAAAAATCTATCAAGCCCTAAAAACGCTGGCAAAAACCGAATACGAAGAAATAATCTACATAGACGACCGCCCAGACTTGATTTGTGAAGCTAAAAAGCTAAAACTAAACTGTATACAGTTTCAACAGTATGAACAGTTGGTGGAGGAGTTGAAGGAGTTGGGGATTGCGATAGATTAAAAAAATATTACATGATATAATAAGGCGTGTGTCAAGGTTAATTTAAAAACCCTTATAATTTTGGTAAAATCAAATAAATTGATTGAAGAAAGAGACGGCTCTTTTTTAAATTTATAGCATAATTAATAAAACGGAGGAAAAAACATGAAACTTAAAGTTATTATTCATCAAGCCGAAGAAGGTGGCTATTGGGCAGAGATTCCTGCAATTCCTGGTTGCGCGACACAAGGAGAAACATTTGAAAAACTTCTTAGCAATATTTATGAAGCTGTTGAGGCTTGTTTATCAGTCGACATCAAAGATATTGAACTCTCTGATAAAGACAAAATTCTAGAGGTTGCAGTATGAAAAGCATCTCAAGAAAAGAGTTTACTAAACTGCTTTAAAAAAAAGGCTGGGAATTAAAAAGAATAAAAGGTAGTCATCATGTTTATACAAAAAGTGAAAATCCAGCTCGAATTTCTGTGCCTGTGCATAAAAATACTCCTCTAAAAATAGGCTTAATAAAACACTTAATGAAAATAGCCAATATAAACGAAGAAGAATTATAAATAAAACATTAAAAGAGGAAATAATGATTTTTAAATGGGAAACCGAAGAAGAGAAGCTTAAGCGTTTCATGAAAATCTCGCCCAAGAAAAAAATGGAATGGCTGCACCAAATGCACCAATTTATAGTTAAAGCGTCAACAAAAGAAGACAGGCTTATTCGTTGGAAATTGCGAGGGATAAAATAACCCCATCGCCCTATTATACGAAATACGTAATTACTGATATTATGGAGAAATCACGAATCCCTCAACTAAAAAATACATTAATATAGAATTAGATTTATATGTCATAATGCCAAATCATATCCATACAATATAATCATAATCGACGTAATATGACATTATCCAAAATAATAGATATCTGAAAATGCAAATCGCCAAACAAATTAATATTTTTAGGTGCACACAGTTACGTTTATCCTATGGGCATAGTTTTTGCTATCGCTATTTCATGGAGGATTTTGTTAATCTTTGCTCATAGAAATCCAATAGATAATCGATGGATTCTTATCCCAACAATAATTGTCGTTACTTTGTTAGGATTTGTAACTTTACATGCTTTATTATTCAAACTAGCACCTCTGGAGTAATATCAAGCATATTGATATTTTCGTTATTATTATTTAGTTATCTAAATTCTCGGTAGAAATTCAAAACGTAAAGAAAAATTAGATTTTTTTAACAAAAAATGATATAATTTGGCTATGATTAGCGAAAAGGATAAAAAAATAATCCAGGAATTATCAGCGAAATATCACGTTAAAAAGGTATTGCTCTTTGGCTCCAGCGCCGATCCAGTCAAAGAAGGCCGTGATATTGATCTAGCCGTAGAGGGCATTGATCCCAAGGAATTTTTTGATTATTACGGTGACCTTATGCTAAAGCTGTCTAAGCCTATTGATTTGATAGATTTATCTGAAAGATCCAAATTCGTAGCCTTAGTCAAAAGAGATGGAGTGCCTATCTATGGCTAGTTATAAAGAATGTATTGAAGCCGAATATGAAGCTATAGAAAGTACATTGGATAACTTACCTAAAAAGCCTCTATCTCAGCTTTCTAAACTAGAACTTTCAGGTACTGCAATACTGCTTCATAATTTTTATAATGGTATAGAAAACATATTAAAACAAACCTTTAAACAAGCTCAATTTATTCCTGTAAACTTTGAACATCAAATTCTTCCGGGGAGCGGCTTTGAAATAGGCTTTTTCTACAGCCTCGTTAGAAATAAATTATAAAATATAATTTTTATGATATAATTAGATCGATGAATAAAAAAATATTTAAAATTACATCTATTCGAGAAAGTGACGATTATTCTTTTTGGAAAAACAAAACTTATGTTGAAAGAATTGAAGGTCTAGAAAAATTAAGGAGAATTATATTTGGCTATGATCCATCTACCCACAGACTTCAAAGAATTTTTAAAATTACTAAACTTAAGAAAGATTAAATATCTCGTTGTTGGTGGTTATGCTGTAGCTCTTCATGGATATCCGCGAGCTACTGGAGATATGGATATTTGGATTGCCATCTCACCAGATAATGCACGTAAAACTACCAAAGTTTTACAAGAATTTGGGTTTAATGTCCCTGAATTAAAAGAAGATCTCTTTCTAAAAAAAGAGAAAAACATTCGAATGGGAAATCCGCCTTTAAGAATTGAAATTTTAACGTCTATAGATGGCGTCAAATTTTCTACCTGCTATAAAAATAAACAAAGTATATTACTCGACGGGATAAAAGTAAACTTTATATCTTTTAAAGACTTAAAAACAAATAAAAAAGCAAGCGGAAGATATAGAGATTTAGATGACCTCGAACATCTCAAAAAATAATATCTGGAGACAGGGGACGGAGTTAGTTTAATATAATACTTTCCTAAATTCAGACCACTGGTTAAGGGGTAAAAATGTGGTAAAATCACTAAAACCAGGAGGACAGGATGAAGAAGAAAAAGTATCCAAAAGAATTTAAAGCGCAAGTAGCGATGGAAGCGATAAAGGAAGA
>JAHISK010000154.1 GCA_018818105.1 Candidatus Omnitrophota bacterium
AACACAAACAATGAACTTTGCAATACACAAGAGATACTTTGAGAAACTTGGACTAATGTCATTGCTTGATAAAATGGTGGAATTTCAGAAACAATTAACAATAGGAGCCGCCGTATACGGAACCGTACGTACGGTGGTGTAAGAGGACGGCGAGGGTGACCTCGCCTCCTACTTGATACAAATAACAATAAATTTCATGATAGTAAAAATGCAGGAATTGACATTACTGGTGATGAATAAATACGGGGATGATGCTTTGCGAAAATTACGTAAGTTAGGGGTTGTTCATATAAATCATGTAAGAAGGCCTCATGCTGAAGGAATCGTTGCTATAGAACACAGGTTAGAGGAGTTAAAAAAAGCTCTTTTTATTTTGAGTCATTACAAAGTGGCGGAAAAAAAAGAAAAACTAGATAAAGAAAAAATAACCGGGTGCGTGAAAGATGTTTTATCTTTAGATAAAGAGAAAGGACAACTTCAAGATCATTTAGCTAAGTTAGAGATAGATTTAACTTGGTTTAAAGAATGGGGCAATGTTGCCGAGTCTACATTAAGTGAGTTGAATCAGTGCGGAGTATATATTAAATTGTATAATTGTTCAAGCAAATTTTTGAAGAAGATAGATACCAAGAAAGTAGTGTATGTTTTAGATCAACAGGCAAGCAATATAAAAATAGCTTTAGTTTCTCAAAATCCCAATGATTCATTAGAACTTATCCCAGTAAAAGTTCCTGATGCTAATCTTCATTCGGTAAACAGAAAAATAGCCGTAACGAGCGCTCAGATAAATGATATTAATAGAAGGCTTATTGATGCCGCTGGCAATATGAGCTGCCTCTTGCGATGTAAGAAAGATTTATTAAGAAGGCTAGATTTTTTTAAAGTTAAGTTTGGCATGTCTCATGGAGATGTTTTTAGTTATCTTCAGGGGTTCTGTCCAAAAGAGTCCGCCGAAGGCATTAAAACTGTCGCCCAAGAAGAAGGGTGGGGGTATTTTTTTCAGGAGCCGGATGATTTATCAGAAGTGCCTACGCTTATAAGAAATCCGAAGTGGCTTCAGATAATAAATCCGGTATTTAAGTTCATGGGGATTTTACCGGCGTATAATGAAATGGATATAAGTTTTTGGTTTTTATTTTTCTTTAGTTTATTTTTCGCGATGTTAATAGGCGACGCTGGATATGGGCTAATTTTTTTGATACTAACTATTGTTGCCCGCAAAAAGTTTCCCAAAATAGAATCTGTCCCGTTTTTTCTTATAGGAGTGTTAAGCTGTTCAACTATTTTGTGGGGGGCGGTTACGGGCACTTGGTTTGGCGTTGAGAATATAGGGCGCCTACCGGTTTTTAGGTATTTTGTGATAGATAAAATGAATAGTTTTGTTGGATCGAATCAGACTTTTATGATGTATTTATGTTTTTTAGTAGGGATTATACAGTTAACAATAGCGCATGTTATAAAAGCTATTCGTTATATTAATTCGCCGGCAGCGTTAGGGCAAGTAGGATGGATAGGTATTCTTTGGGGGCTATTTTTCGTTATTGGTAAATTTGTTTTGAATAACGCATTGCCGTCATATTTTCCCGTACTTATGGGAGGCGGCATAGGTTTGGTTGTTTTATTTTCTCATCCCGAAAAGAATATAATAAAAGGGCAGTTGATTGCGTTAGGTAACTTACCTTTAAGTATTATAAATTCGTTTGCCGATTTATTATCTTATCTTCGGTTATTTGTTATTGGATATGTTTCGGTAATGGTCGCGGCGAGTTTTAATGATATGGCTATGCAGGTAGGGTTTAATAACATATTGTCGGGGCTAGGAGCAGGGTTAATTTTATTTTTCGGGCATGCCTTAAATATCGTGTTAGGATTATTATCGGTATTGGTCCACGGCATTCGGTTAAACATGCTTGAATTTTCTAGTCACTTAGATGTTCAGTGGGCGGGGAAAGATTATAGTCCGTTTAGAGAGTAGATATATTCTATGGTATAGGTAGGAACAAACACTTTCTTTTTGGCGCACGTATAATTACAATCTTCCCTGTAGTATAATGAAAAATTCCATAAAAGGCATTGACAGGTGTCCAAAACGGGAGTATACTCCTGTTTAGTTGAGCTAATCGGGAGGGTTGTCCATGAATGTAATAAAAAGAAACCTTAACCTATTTTTGCCCGCCGGTCAATCGGCTTTTCTCTGGGGGCCGAGAAAGACGGGAAAAACTACCTATTTAAAAACACGGTTTCCTCAAAGCATTGTATATGATTTTTTAAAAACAGACCTGTTTATTGAATTTTCCAAACAACCATGGCTTTTACGCGAGCAATTATCATTAAAAGACCCTGATAAATTGAATCATCCCATAATTTTAGATGAAGTTCAAAAAATTCCTCAGATACTAGATGAGGTCCATTGGCTTATTGAAAATAAAAATTTAAGCTTTATTCTGTGTGGTTCCAGCGCGCGTAAATTAAAAAGAGGGCACGCTAATCTCTTAGGCGGTCGCGCCTGGCGATATGAATTATTTCCTTTTGTGACCGCGGAATTAGAGAAAATTAACTTATTAAAATGTTTGAACCACGGGATGATACCAATTCACTATCTTCAAGATGAAACCAGCTGTAAAAGGTCTCTTGCCGCGTATGTTCGAGATTATTTGAAAGAAGAGATATTCGCCGAAGGGCTTACTCGTAATATTCCCGCCTTTTCTCGATTCTTTGATGCTATGGGATACTCTCACGGAGAATTATTAAATTATGCCAATATAGCCAGAGACTGCGCTATTGACGCTAAAACGGTCAAAGAATATTATCAAATTCTTGCAGATACTTTATTAGGCATGATTATTGATCCTTTTAAAAAAAGACAAAGCCGTCAAGTTATCAGCCGCGCGCCTAAATTTTATCTTTTTGACGTAGGTGTAGCGGGAATTATTACAAAAAGACATTTGCAAGAAGAAAAAGGGGAACAATTTGGAAAAGCGTTAGAGCATTTTATATTTATGGAAATTAACGCTTACCGCTCGTATAAAAATATAGATTTTCCTATCAATTTTTGGCGGACAAAATCCGGACTGGAAGTAGATTTTATTTTAGGAAACGGGGAAGTCGCTATAGAAATAAAAGGTTCATCGAAAATCAAAATGGCTGACTTACGGCCTCTCACTACTTTTACGCAGGAGTATGCGCCTAAAAAATCTATTCTGATATGCAATGAAAAAACAGAAAGATTATCCGGAAAAATTCATATCATGCCCTGGCATAAATTTCTGCATGAGTTATGGCAAGGTAAGATTATATACTAAAACAATCAAAAATATGCTAAAATTAATCTTGATATAGATTTAATGAGAAGCAAATCTACGGACTTCAGTCGGTGGAGATTCACTAATGGATTGTTTTTCTTTTTAAAGAGGAGGTAATTATGGTACAAGGTTTGGGAGATATGAATTTTTCTTTAACATTAGCGGCTATGGGATCAGCGTTAGGTACAGGGGTAGCTGGTATGGCAGCTATTGGCGCGTGGAAAAAAGCGTTTGCTCAAAATAAAACCGCGCCTTTTCTTCTTGTTGCCTTTGTGGGGGCGCCTCTTACACAGACTTTTTACGGGTTTCTTTTAAGAAATAAGATTCAGGAGGCAGGATTTGCGATAGATATGTCTAGCTATGTTTTTGGGATAATTATAGGATGTTTAGCTGGCATAGCAATGGGGTTAAGCGCTTATATGCAGGGAAAAGCCGCCGCAAGGGCTTGTGATGCTTTAGCCGAGACCGGTAAGGGATTTGCTAATTATATGCTGGTTTTAGGGATTATAGAAACAGTGGCTTTATTTGTTATGTTTTTTTGTATGTTAGCATTACCGCAAGCGGGATAGATTAGTCCATAGTCCATATTTCGCAACAGCGCCAAGGTGGTGAAAAATACATCAAAAAAAGTGTAGGGAAAGCTTGGCAATACACTATAAATAGTGTATATTTTAATTGGAGTAAGATAGATGCATGAAGTAATCTTTTACGAAGATAAAAATGGAAAAAGTCCAACTGATGAATTTCTGGACGATTTACAACCTAAGATTCGGGCAAAAGTAGAAAAGTGGATAGAGTAGCTTGAAAAAGAAGGTCCAAATTTGCCAAGGCCATACGCAGATGTTGTCCAAGGAAAAATCCGGGAATTACGCATACGTTTCGGTTCAAATTTCTACCGGTTTTTATATTTTTTCTTTGGCAAAAAGATTATTATTACACATGGGTTTTCAAAAAAGACTGATAATATCCCACAAAGGGAGATTGTAAGAGCAGAACGATTGATGCAAGATTTTCTAGAAAGATATCAAGGAGGTGAAATTAAGTTATGAAAGGTGTAAGGCGATTTAGAGACAGATTAAAAAAAGATTTAAAAGATCCGGAATTTCGCAAATCATTTGATGAAGAAGAAGTTTATGCTAAGTTGGCTATTCAAATAGCCAAGATTAGACAAAAGAGAAAAATAACTCAATTAGAATTGGCTAGACGGTTGAACACTCGTCAACAGACGGTGTCTCGGTTAGAGGATATTCATAATAAAAGTTATTCTCTGCGAACATTGATTAAACTTGCTGGAGCATTGCATAAAGAATTAAAGGTTGAATTTGTCTGAATTTGTCTGAACTTGTGCTGTTCCAAAAATCTATAATACTATAATACTTTCCTAAATTCAGACCACTGGTTAAGGGGTAAAAATGTGGTAAAATCACTAAAACCAGGAGGACAGGATGAAGAAGAAAAAGTATCCAAAAGAATTTAAAGCGCAAGTAGCGATGGAAGCGATAAAGGAAGA
>JAHISK010000155.1 GCA_018818105.1 Candidatus Omnitrophota bacterium
CGCTGACTATATTAAGAATATGATTACCGGTGCGGCTCAAATGGATGGGGCAATTTTGGTTGTAGCGGCAACTGACGGACCGATGCCTCAAACCAGAGAACACATTTTGTTAGCACGGCAGGTAAATGTTCCTCATATCGTGGTGTTTATTAATAAAGTTGATCAGATGGATGACGCGGAATTAATTGATTTAGTTGAAGTTGAGGTAAGAGAGCTTCTTTCTAAATATGAGTTTGATGGAAAATCTTTACCAGTGGTTAAAGGGTCTGCGTTAAAAGCAATGGAATGTGGATGCAGTAAAGATGACTGCCCGAATTGTAAGCCAATTCTTGATTTAGTAAAAGCAGTAGATGATTATATTCCTCTGCCTAAGAGAGATATTGATAAGCCGTTTCTTATGGCAGTTGAAGACGTATTTACTATCTCAGGTCGTGGGACTGTAGTTACAGGACGAGTTGAGAGAGGAAAAGTTAAGGTTAGTGAAGAGATAGAGTTAGTTGGAATTCATGAGGAAACAAAGAAAACAGTTGTTACTGGCGTTGAAATGTTTAGAAAATTGCTTGATGAAGGGCAGGCAGGAGATAACCTTGGGTTACTTTTGAGGGGTATAGCTAAAGAAGATGTAGAACGCGGAATGGTTTGCGCCAAAATAGGATCAATTAAGCCTCATAAAAAGTTTAAAGCTCAAGTTTACGCGTTAAAGAAAGAAGAAGGTGGACGGCATACTCCGTTTTTTGGCGGGTACAGACCTCAATTCTATTTCCGAACAACCGATGTTACCGGATCCGTTACATTGCCTCAGGGTGTAGAAATGGTTATGCCGGGCGATAGCGCTAATTTAGACGTTGAACTGATTCAGCCGGTGGCGATTGAAAAAGAAGTAAGATTTGCTATCCGTGAAGGTGGTAGAACCGTTGGCGCGGGAGTAGTAACTGAAATTATAGCGTAAAGAAAATAGAAACAAGATTTATCTTGATCTTTAAAGTTATTAGTAAAGTAGCTAGAGGTCGGTGTTATTCCTGTTTCTAAAAGAGTAAGTATGGAGTAAAGGAAATATGGTAAAGTTACGAATAAAATTGCGAGCATTTGATCATCGTATTTTAGATCAATCTACACAGGAAATAGTAGAGGTGGTATTACGGACAGGAGCTAAAATAAATGGGCCTATACCGTTGCCTACTAAAAAGAGAATTTATACTGTGAATCGATCTACAAATGTTGATAAAAAGTCTCGAGAACAATTTATGTTGGCGATTCATAAGAGGATTATTGATTTAGATGGTCCTACCGCGAAGACAATTGAGGCTTTAAGGAAATTGAATTTGCCTGCCGGTGTTAACGTGGAAATAAAGCAAGAAGTATAGAACGTAGCCAGAAACCCGAGTGTAGAAACCAGGGATGGGGTTATACATAGTAGATTTAGAGTAATAGCAAGTTAGGGTATCTGGAAAAACAAAAGAGAAAAAATGATTAAAGAAATTTTTGGGAAAAAAATAGGAATGACTCAAATATTTAACGCCGACGGCGATTTAGTAGGAGTTACCCTTCTTGAGGTGGAACCGGTGTGTGTTTTAGAAAAAATAGAGTACGCTTCTAAGAAAGTTGTGAAGATTGGGGTTACAAAATTAGAGGGACGAAAGATTAATAAATTAAAAAAACCGGTTTTAGGGTATTTTAATAAATTAGGGTTCGGTGCGTATCGATTTATTAAAGAAGTGATAGCTGATCCGACAGCTTTGTCTAAAGAAGTTGAAGATAAAGGATCTGAGGAAAAAACAACTGAAGAGAAAATAACCGAAGATCAGCAATCCGCGCCGGTAGAAAAAAAAGCAACGCAAAGGGAGAAGAAAGAGATTGGTCTCGAAATTTTTAGCGAAGGCGATATAGTTCATGTAAGAGCTAAGACAAAGGGAAAAGGGTTTGCAGGAGGCATGAAAAAATATGGATGGGCGGGTCAGCCGAGATCTCATGGTTCCACATCGCATCGGAGAATTGGGTCAGTAGGGTCATCAGCTTATCCATCTAGAATTATAAAAGGGTTACATATGCCGGGGCATATGGGTAATGTGTATAGAATAATCAAAAACTTAAAGGTTGTTAAGGTAGATACGGATAAAAACTTATTAATTGTTAAAGGCGGAATTCCTGGAAGACGTGGAAGTATCGTTAAAATTACAAGAAAATCCCCTTAGGGATAAGTATTTAGATTTTCAGTGGTGTAGTTTTCCTACACCGTTAAAAAATAATATAAGATATTTTAGATATTTATAAAAATGAAAAATAAAATAATAATACCAGTATTGGATACAAATGGGAAGAAAAAGGATTCGATTGAATTAGACTCGCTCATTTTTGATGGAAAAGTGAGAGACGTTTTAATTCATCAAGCAGTAGTTACTTATTTAGCAAATCAGCGAAAAGGGTTAGCATCGACAAAGACAAAAGGTAAAGTTCGGGGTGGTGGGGCAAAGCCTTGGCGTCAGAAAGGAACAGGAAGAGCAAGGGTTGGATCAAACCGGTCACCTTTATGGAGAGGCGGGGGAGTTACTTTTGGTCCTTTACCGAGATCTTATTATAAAGATTTTCCAAAGAGAATGAAAGTTTTAGCGTTACAAAGTGCGCTTAATGCTAAGTTAAAAGATAATGAATTGATAGTTTTAGATGATTTGGTAGTAAAATCTCATAAAACAAAAGACTTTTTAACGATTATTAATAATTTAAAAATAACAGATAGAAAGGTAAGATTTGTGGTAGAAAAAATAGATGATAAAGTTAAGCTGTCGTTACGAAATCTAGGGAAAGTAGAAATAGGAGAGGTAAATAATCTTAATACATACCAGGCTTTGAATTGTAAGGATTTAATTTTTACAAAAGAAGCAATTTTAAAAGTAGAGGAAAGAATAAAAAAATGTCTAGTGTAAAAAGTGTATATTCAGTTATTAAGGCACCGTTAACTACAGAGAAAACTACTGTAGCCGTTTCTCAGCGGAAATATTTTTTTTGGGTTGATAAAGCGGCTAATAAAATAGAAATTAAAAGGGCCGTTGAGAAAGTGTATAATGTTAAGGTTAAGACTGTCGCTTCACTCATTGTAAAAGGTAAAATGAAAAGGATAAGAGCTAATCAGCCCGGTAAGACTTCTGCTTGGAAGAAAGCGATAGTTACGTTGCAAAAAGGTAATCCGATAAATTTAACATAGGATAAATTAATTAAATAGAAAGAGGTAGAGATTAGGTATGGGAGTTAAAAAATTTAGACCAATAACACCGTCATTAAGATTTAAAGCTATTTCTGACTTTTCGGAAATTACGAAAGATAAACCGGAGAAGTCTCTTACAAAAAGCCTGAAAAAGAGTGGAGGAAGAAATAATAAAGGTCGAATTACTATGCGTCATCGAGGCGGCGGGCATAAAAGAAAATATCGAGTAATTGACTTTATGAGAGATAGATTTGATGTGGATGGTGAAGTTATCGCTATAGAATATGATCCTAACCGAAGTGCTCGAATTGCGTTAATAGAGTATAGTGATGGTGAGAAGCGATATATTTTATGTCCCGATAAATTAGGAGTCGGAGATAAAGTTAATAGTTCAAGTGATTCTCAAACTGACATAAAACCTGGGAATAGTATGAAGCTTAAACATATACCGCTGGGTACATTTATTCATAATATTGAGTTAGAACCGGGTCGTGGCGGTGTTTTTGTTCGAAGCGCGGGTGGTTGGTCTCAACTTATGGCTAGAGAACAGGGATTCGCCCAGTTACGTATGCCTAGCGGAGAAATTAGATTAGTAAAAGTTGATTGTCGTGCTACTGTTGGGCAAGTTGGCTTAATTGAAAAATCATCATTTGTTCATGGTAAAGCAGGTCGTATTCGTTGGCTAGGTAGAAGGTCTAAGGTAAGGGGAGTAGCAATGAATCCGGTAGACCATCCTCATGGCGGTGGAGAAGGTAAAGCAGGTCAGGGAAATCCTCATCCGGTTACTCCTTGGGGAAAACCTACTAAAGGGGCAAAAACCAGAAGACGTAAAAATAAGAGTACTAAGTACATAGTAAGTAGGAGAGCAAAAAGGAGATCTAAGAAATGAGTCGTTCAGTAAAGAAAGGACCGTTTGTTGATGGTAAGTTATTAAAGAAGGTTGAAAAATCTAAAATCGAGGGAGATAGAAAACCTATTAAAACCTGGTCTAGAGCTTCGATGATTTTACCTGATTTTGTTGGAATGACGTTTGGAGTTCATGATGGAAGAAAGCATGTGCCGGTTTTTGTAACAGAATCAATGGTAGGGCATCGGTTAGGTGAGTTTGCTCTTACTAGAACATTTCGTCAGCATGGTGGTGTAAAAGCTAAAAAAGCGATACAAAAGAAATAATAATTCATTTTTAAGTTGAGATTGGTAAAACTTTAAGATATAATAAGGATTTTTGAATATCATGGTAACAAGAGCAGAAGCAAAATACATTAGAATATCTCCTTTCAAGGTAAGAGGCGTTATGAAACTTATTAAAGGGGAGAAGGTTGGACACGCAATGGCCCTCTTATATGCGTTAAATAAAAAAGGGGCTGTTTGCGTTGAGAAAGTTTTAAAATCCGCTATTGCTAACGCTAAGAATAGAGGGTACGATGAGAATAAATTGTTCATTTCAAATATTATAGCTAATCCTGGACCGGCACTTAAGAGACATCGTGCAGCGTCTTTTGGTAGGGCTACAATGATAAAGAAGCGGACATCTCATATTTTAGTTGAATTAGATACGAAGGAGAAGATAATTCAAAACACAAAAAGTAAGAAGTAAACCCCGTTAGAGAACTTTGTTTTCTAACGGCATGCGCTGACGGTGGATTTCTCTAACGGGGTAAAAGTAAAGAGGTATTATGGGACAAAAAGTTCATCCGTATGTTATAAGATTAGGATTCGGCAAAGATTGGGGATCACGTTGGTTTTCTTCTAGAAGAAGAGAATATGCTAATTTTTTAGAAGAGGATTTAAATATACGTAAATTTGTTAAACAGAGTTATCCTATGGGTTCAATCGCGGAGATAATTATTGAAAGAGTTTCTTCGGCACTTATACGGATAAGGATCAAAACCTCGCGTCCGGGAGTAATTATTGGTAGGCGCGGTCAAGATATAGAACGGGTAAAACAGGAAATTGTGGAGTTATCAAAGAAAGAAATAGTCATTGATGTTGAAGAAGTAACAGAACCAGCTTTAGAAGCGCAGTTGGTAGCAGAGCTTATTTCTTTTCAGCTTTTACGGCGAGTAAATTTTCGAAGAGCGATGAAGAAATCGATTCAACAGGCAACAGCTTTAGGTTGTGAAGGGATAAAGGTAAGATGTTCGGGTAGATTAGGGGGGCTGGAGATTGCTCGTAGTGAAGTTTATAAATTTGGAAAAGTTCCTCTTCAAACTTTTCGGGCTGATATTGATTATGGTTTTTTTGAAGCTAGGACAACATATGGTAAGATTGGAGTAAAAGTGTGGATGTATAAGGGAGAGAAAAATTTAGGACATTATTTAATAAAAGAAGAAGTCAGTAAGGGAAGAAGGTAAGATGTTATTACCAAAAAGAGTAAAATATAGAAAATCTCAGAGAGGCAGAATGAAGGGGTTAGCGGTGAAAGGCTCTTCGGTTTCTTTTGGAGAATATGGGATTAAGGCATTAGAGCCAGCGTGGCTTAAGAATAATCAGATAGAAACAGTAAGGGTTATTCTTACGAGGCGGTTGCGCCGAGGTGGTAAACTTTGGATCAGAGTTTTTCCTGATAAACCTGTAACCAAGAAGCCGGCTGAAACCCGGATGGGAAAAGGTAAAGGAGATGTTGATAGCTGGGTAGCGGTTATAAAAAGAGGAAGAGTCCTTTTTGAAATAGGGGGAGTTCCTGAAGATTATGCTCGTGAGTCATTTAGGCTCATTGCCTATAAATTTGCTTTTAGAACAATGTTTGTAACGAGGCGAAAATGAAGATAAAAGATTTAAAAGGATTATCAAAGGAAGAGTTGACGGAAAAGAGAGAGAGCTTAAATAAGCAGTTAATGGAATTGCAGTTTAAGCGTAAGGTGGGAGTTGAGAAACCGCATATGTTTAAGTTGATAAAGAAAGATATCGCGCGTATTCTTACAATATTGGGAGATAAATAGAATGAAGCAAGAAAAGCCGATAAAAAGAATTCTAGAAGGAATAGTAGTTTCAGATAAGATGAATAAGACCATTGCTGTAACAGTAACAAAAAAACTATTTCACGCATTATATAAAAAGTTAATTGTTAAAAGAAAAAAATATAAAGCTCATGACGAGGACAATAAGGCAAAAATTGGAGATAAGGTGAAAATAATTGAATCTAGACCGTATTCTAAGGATAAAAGATTCAGACTTTTAGAGATTATTAAATAATTACAGATTATGATTTATACTAGAACAAGATTAGATGTAGCAGATAATAGTGGAGCAAAAAAGGTTGCCTTTATTGGTGTTATTGGCAAAAAAAATAAAAGCCATGCTAATATAGGTGATGTTATTACTGGTAGTGTTAAAGAAGCTGCGCCTAATGCCGCGATAAAAAAGGGAGAAGTCGTAAGAGCTGTAATTGTAAGAACGCGGTTTCCTATTAATCGTAAAGATGGAATGATGATAAAGTTTGATAGAAATGCGTGTGTTATTATTGATAAACAGGGAAATCCGCGGTCAACAAGGGTTTTTGGTCCGGTAGCAAGGGAGTTGAGAGATAATTATAGCAAGATTTTATCATTGGCTCCGGAAGTTATATAGAAGGATTCAGAATTCAGCATAAAGAAAAAATAAGAAAGTAATTAAGAGGGGAAGAGATGGGATTGAGGATAAAAAAAGGCGATAAAGTAGTAATTCTTGCAGGAAGAGATAAAGGTAAAACTGGCAAAGTTGTAAGTGTCCTTTTTGATCGCGACCGTGCTATTGTTGAAGGTATAAATTTAGTAAAGAAGCATTTTAAACGACGTTCAGAGAATGAACCCGGAGGAATAAAAGAAATACCTTCTTCATTACATATGTCGAATTTTAGTTTGTTTTGTTCTAATTGTGGAAAAGGCGTAAGATTTGGAATTAAAGTGTCATCAGACAAAAGTAAAATAAGGATTTGTAAAAAATGTCAGCAGCCGATATAAACGAAAAATACATAGCAAGATTGCTTACTTTTTATCGAGACGAGGTTGTTTCTAAGATGATGGATAAGTTTGGGTATAGTAATCGTTTAGCTGTTCCTCGTTTAAATAAGATTGTGATTAATATGGGGGTAGGAGCTGCGACTACAGATTCTAAACTTACAGAAAGCGCGGCAGAGCAATTAGCTCAAATTAGCGGGCAGAAGGCAAAGATATGTAAGTCACGAAAGCCTATTTCTAATTTTAAGCTTAGAGAAGGGTTAGCTATTGGTTGTTGTGTTACGTTGCGAAAAGCTAGAATGTATGAATTTCTAGATCGGTTAATTACTGTTGCGATGCCTCGTATTAGAGATTTTAGGGGGTTTTCTCCGAAGTCTTTTGATGGTAAAGGTAATTATACTTTGGGTTTAGTTGAACAGAATATTTTTACAGAGTTGAATCTTGATAGAGTCACTAGAGCGCAAGGGATGAATATTACTTTTCAAACTAGTGCTGAGACAGATGAAGAAGCTAGAGAGTTGTTGCAACTTTTTGGGTTTCCTTTTAAACGAGATAAGGAAAATAAGTAAATCTCGTTAGAGAATTTTGTTTTCTAATGGGGTAAAAGGCTTTAAGCTCATTGACATCAAAGATGTCAATGATTCTTCCGAACCAGAGTTCATTGTATTCACTCAGTTCGGGATTTCGTGTGCGGCTAATGCCACGCGGTAAATTCGTACATACGGCTTAAGCTTCTTATAGGTGTATAGGCGTGTACGCATTGAAGGAGAAAATATGGCGACCACAGCAAAAATTGAAAAGTGGAAGAGAGAAAGAACTAATCCAAAGTTTTCAACTCGAAGGAAGAATCGGTGTCGGTTATGCGGCAGACCTCGAGGGTACATACGTGACTTTGAGCTTTGTCGTATTTGTTTTCGGCAGCTTGCTTGGCGAGGGTTAATACCAGGTGTAAAGAAAGCTAGTTGGTAATAATTTCGATAAAGTCGAAGAGATTGAGTAAAAAAGATTGAACAAAATATTGGAGGAATATGAGTAGAACAGATTTGATAGCCGATGTTTTTACTATAATTAGAAACGCGACGCAAGCAAAGAAAGAGGATACTTTAATTCCTTGGTCTAAGCTTGTTTTAAAGATATGTGAAATTCTTGTAAAAGAAGGTTATCTAGAAAATTTCAAAGAGATTGATTTGGAGAAATTTAAGAAAATAAAGGTATATCTTAAATATGATAATAAAAAGCCTGCGTTTGCTACATTGAAAAGAGTTTCAACTCCGAGTAGAAGGATCTATGTTCAGGGAAATAAAGTTCCTGTAGTTTTAAAAGGATATGGAACAGCAATAATGTCGACATCTTCAGGTATTATTACTGGGAAAGAAGCAAGAGAAAAAGGTGTTGGTGGTGAAGTTTTAGGTATGGTGTGGTAGAGTCGGAAGACTGAAAACAGAAGACAGAGGATGGAAGAAAAGAGGGGAATAAGATGTCAAGAATAGGAAAACAGCCAGTAAATTTACCGAAAGATGTAAAAGCAAAACAAGAAGGCTCTGCTTTGCTTATTGAAGGGAAGAAAGGCAAACTTAGTTTAGATGTTCCTTATGGAATAGAGGTAGGGGTAGATAGTGATAAGGTTATTGTAAAACGAAATAATGATAGCAAGAAATTGAGAAGCCTTCATGGAACGATAAGAGCGTTGATTAGTAATATTGTTATAGGAGTAACAGAGGGGTTTAAGAAGGAATTAGAGATTGTTGGGGTAGGATATAAAGCAGCAATGAAAGGTAATAAGTTAGTTCTTAATATGGGGTTTTCTCATCTCGTGGAATTTGATGTTGCTTCTGATCTTAAAGTTTCGGTTCCGGTGGCTACTCGTATTGTAGTTGAAGGTATTGATAAACAAAAAGTCGGAGAATTTTCCGCAAAGGTGAGAAGGATATATCCACCGGAACCGTATAAAGGGAAAGGTATAAGATATTCAGGGGAAGAAGTTAGAAAAAAAGTAGGAAAAGCTTTAGCTAAATAATAAATAAAATGAAAAATATTAGAAGAACACGAAGACATAAAAGAATTGCTAAAAAGTTAAAGGGCAGTGAGACTAGACCTCGCTTAGTTGTTTTTAAAAGCCAAAAGCATATGTATGCTCAGGTAATAAATGATACTAAAGGGACCGTCGTGGCTAGTTGTTCTACATTAGATAAAGATTTTAAAACAAAAAAAATCAAAACTACAAATAAAGACGCGGCTACTCAAATAGGGAAAATGCTTGCTCAAAAAGCTTTGAAATTAGGTGTGAAAGAAGTTTGTTTTGATCGTGCTGGATACAAATATCATGGAAGAGTGAAGTCTTTAGCTGATAGCGTTAGAGAAGAAGGTTTAATTTTTTAAGAATAGATTAAATAGCTAACTACAGGTTACATTCATGAAAAAACGAGAGGATAATATGAGAAAAGAAGCGGGTAAAAAAGAAAACGCGTTTATTGAAAAGGTTCTTTTTATAAATAGAGTTACTAAAGTAACTAAGGGTGGAAAGAATTTAGGTTTTTCTGCTTTGGTGGTAGTCGGCGATGGCTCTACTAGTGTTGGTTATGCTTTAGGTAAAGCGAATGAAGTTGCTGAGGCTATACGAAAAGGTGTAAGAAAAGCAAGAACGATGTTAGTTAGTGTAAAGAAAGACGATTCGACTATTCCCCATGAGGTTGTGGGAGAATTTGGCGCTATCAGGATACTTTTCAAACCCGCGTCAAAAGGAACCGGCGTAATCGCGTGTTCTCATATACGGGCAGTATGTGAATGTATTGGTATAAAGGATATTTTAACAAAGATATTGACGAAATCGACCAATCCGGTAAATGTAGTTAAAGCTACTTTTGCCGCATTTGATATGTTTAAGGGATAGTTCAATAGGAAGTAAAAAAGAAGATAAAAGAAAAGGGTAATTATGAATTTGTCAGATGTAAAAGGAAAAATACGGGTAAAGAAACCTAAGCGATTAGGTCGAGGCGTGGGTACTGGTAAAGGTAAAACTTCTGGGCGTGGGCATAAGGGTGCTGGTCAGCGAAAAGGTAAAGTATTACCGTACATAGGGTTTAAAGGCGGTAATTTAGCTTATTATAGAAAGATTCCTAAAAGAGGGTTTACTTCTCCTAATAGAAAAGATTATCAAATTGTGAATTTGATGGATGTTGAAACAAAGTTAAAAGATACTAAAGAAATAGATTCTAAAGTTTTAAAAGACGCCAATCTTATAAAAGATGTAAAAAAACCGGTAAAAATTCTTGCGGATATACGAAGTGAGTTTTCGGTAAAAGCCATTTTTAAGGCGGATAAGTTTTCTTCCAGAGCAAAAGAATTGATAGAAAAAGTTGGTGGTAAAGCAGAAATTATAAATAGATAGTTAAAAGAGATATCTTCTAGATTATAGAATGTTAGAATCAGTAGCAAATATTTTTAAGGTTGAAGAATTAAAAAGGAAGATTTTAATAACGTTATCTCTTTTGATAGTGTATCGGGCGGGGTGTTTTATTCCTACCCCAGGAATTGATACTTTTGCCTTATCAGTATTCTTTGACAATTTAGCTAAAACTCAGGGGCAAACGCTTTTAGGGATAATGAATCTTTTCACCGGAGGAGCATTGACGCGGTTAAGTATTTTCGCGTTAGGAATAATGCCGTATATTTCAGCATCTATTATCATGCAGTTGCTTACGGCTGTTGTTCCCACGTTGGAAAAAATAGCTAAAGAAGGTAAAGCTGGCTATGAGAAGATAAATCAATATACCAGGTATTTAACTTTTTTTCTTTGTGGTGTTCAAGGGTTATTTTTAGCAAAATGGCTTGAAAATCCGGCTAACTTTCAAGGTACAATCATTGTACCTATTCCTGGTATCCTTTTTAAGTTTATAACGGTTATTACGCTAACTTGTGGAACCATTTTTATTATGTGGTTGGGTGAGCAGATTCAGGAACGAGGAATAGGTAACGGTATTTCTTTAATTATCACAGCGAGTATTCTTTCTCGGATTCCTGTATCAATCGGTCAAATTTGGCGGGTGTGGTCGCCGTTAGATCCGTCAAAAAGTGAAATATCCACACCAACTGTGATTATCCTTATAGGGTTATGGTTTTTAGTAATAATGGCAGTAGTTCTTTTTACACAAGCGCAACGAAGAATCCCTGTTCAATATGGAAGAAGAGTTGTTGGTAGAAAAGTATACGGAGGACAAAGTACGTATCTTCCTATAAAGATTGATATGGCAGGGGTTATCGCGATAATTTTCGCTCAAAGTGTTATTCTTTTTCCCGCTACAATAGCTACTTTTTTTCCTGGGAAAATAGGTATTGTGAATTTTCTGCAGAATATATTTCGGGAACGGGGATTAGGTTATAACGTTATGTTTGTTGGGTTGATAGTGTTTTTTATGTATTTTTATACAGCATTAGTATTTAATTCTATCGAGATAGCTAATAATTTGAAAAAATATGGGGGATTTATCCCAGGGATAAGACCAGGTAAGCCTACGTCAAATTATCTTGATTTTGTTGCTACAAGGGTAGTTTTTGTAGGAGCTTTATATATTTCTGGTATAGCAATTTTACCCAATATTATTATGTATATGTTTAAGGTTCCTTCATACGGTTTTGCTTCTCTTTTTGGTGGGACTACTCTTTTGATTATGGTGGGAGTAGTTCTTGATACGATGAAGCAAATTGAAGGGCAGTTAATGATTCGTCATTACGACGGCTTTATTAAAGGCGGGAGCCTGAAAGGAAGAAAGTAAGAAAAGATGAAAGTTATTTTATTTGGAGCTCCAGGTTCAGGAAAAGGCACTCAAGCAGTAATGTTATCTGATTTTTTAAGAGTGAAACGAATATCTCTTGGCGATATTTTTAGAGAAGAAGTTAAGAAGGGTTCAGATTTAGGCATCCAGGTAAAAAGCTTTATGGATAAAGGAGAGCTTGTTCCTGATGAATTAGTTCATCGTGTGATTGCCCAATGTTTGAATGATGAAAATTTTATTCTTGATGGATATCCGCGCAACTTAAGTCAGGCTCAAGAATTAGATGTAATCTTGGGAAAAAAGGGAAAAGCGATAGACCTGTGTATATATTTAGATATTGATGGGCAGATAATAATAGATAGACTTTCCAAGAGACGAGTATGTAAAAAGTGTGGAGCGAATTATCATTTAGAAAATATGATTCCTAAAGAAGATAATGTGTGTGATGTATGCCAGGGCGAATTGTTTCAACGAGATGATGATAAGATAGATGTAATAAAGAAACGATGGGAAGTTTTTATATCAAGGAGTCAAGAGTTGCTAGCCTTTTATGAACAAAAGGGCAACTTATTAAAAGTTGATGGCAGTGGCAATAAAGATAATGTTTTTGCGCGAATAAAAAGCAATTTGTCATGCTCGAAACATTAACTCCGCAAGAGTTAAAAATAATGAGAAGCGTTGGTAAAGTCGCCGCTTCTTTTTTTCGAAGACTGAAAAAAAAAGTACATCCGGGAATATCTACAAAAGATATTGAAGTGTTCTTTGATAATTATCTTAACCAATATTCGAATATGGAACCGGCATTTAAAGGGTTTCATGGCTATCCTTCTTCTGTATGTGTGTCGGTTAATGAAGAGATTATTCATGGGATTCCTTCTTCTAAGGTAATCAACGATGGTGATATTGTGAGTGTGGATATTGGTATTAGATATAAAGGATTATATTTAGATACAGCATATACTTATACTGTTGGTAAGGTTCCTGGTTTAGCAAAGAAGTTAATTAGTGTAACAAGAGATGCGTTAGAAGCCGGAATACAAAAAGCCAGAGTAGGTAAAAAAGTAGGGGACATTGGTGCGGCTATTCAAAGAGTTGTAGAAGCAAACGGATTTTCTGTAATAAGAAAATTTGTTGGTCATGGGATAGGTAAGGAACTTCATCTTTCACCAGAGATTCCTAATTTCGGAGAAGAGGGGCAAGGATGCGAACTTAGAGAAGGGATGGTTATTGCTATTGAACCGATGGTTGCCGCGGGTGATTATCAAGTTCAGATTTCCAGTGATGGGTGGACAGCTAAAACTAAAGATAATTCATTAGCGGTGCATTTTGAGCATACGGTAGCAATTACAAAAAGAGGTCCGAAAATATTGACGTATTGATAGAAAGAATAGGGTCAAGGAAAGACAGAAGATTGAGAACAGAGACCAAATGGTGTGTGAAAATAGAAGAATAAGGATTAAAAAATAAGGATATATGGCAAAAGAAGAATTAATTGAGGTTGAGGGAGAGATCGTTGAGTCGTTACCTAATGCTATGTTTAGAGTTAAATTAGACAATGGGCATGTTGTTCTAGCCCATGTTTCTGGAAAAATGCGTATGCATTTTATTCGAATTTTACCCGGAGATAAGGTAAAAATGGAGCTTTCTCCGTATGATTTAACAAGGGGGCGGATTACCTATCGATATAAATAGAGAAGTAAGAACTAAGAAGTAAGCGGTAAGAATCAAGGATTAAGAGATAAAAAGAGATAAGAAGTAATAAAAAGTAAAGAATAAGAAAAAATTAATAAATAAAATTCGGGATAATAAAGAGAGGATGTTATGAAGGTAAGATCGTCAGTTAAAAAAATTTGTGATAAATGTAAATTGATAAAAAGGAAGAGAGTAGTCCGGGTTATTTGTAAGAATCCTAAGCATAAGCAGAAACAGGGATGAGTAAGAGTACCCAGAAACCAGAGTGTAGTAATCAGAAATTGGTTGCTAGATTTTAAACGAACAAAGTGAGGTTAATATGCCAAGAATTTTAGGTGTTGATATTCCCAAAAATAAAAAAATAAAAATTTCTTTACGATACCTGTATGGACTAGGACCAACTAATTCATTACGGTTGTTAAAAGAGATAGGTGTTGATCCGGAAAAAAAGGCTGGGCAGTTGAATGAAGAAGAGATTTCTAAGTTAGTTACTCAGATTCAGGCAAATTATATAATAGAAGGAGAATTGAAGAGAGGCATATCTCAAAATATACGTAGATTAATGGAGATAGGATGTTATAGAGGATCGAGACATAAGAAAGGGTTGCCTGTACGAGGGCAGCGTACGCGATGTAATGCGCGCAGCCGTAAAGGCGCTAAACCGCGGGTTGGTGGAATTAAAAAAAATAATTCGCGCAAATAACTTATAAGTACTTTTCTTTGTGAGTTATGCGCTTATTGAAGGAGCTGAAATGGCGAAAAAGAAAAAGAAAGAAAAAAAGAAAAAAATTCGTTTATCATCAAACGTTGGAGTAGCGCATATTACAGCAACATTCAATAATACAATTATTACCATTACCGATTTAGATGGTAATGCTTTAACTTGGTCATCTGCTGGTACTGTAGGCTTTAAGGGAGCAAAGAAATCAACTCCATATGCGGCACAAATAGCATCTTTTAATGTCGCGAAACGAGTTAAGGATATGGGGTTAACTGATGTGGAAGTTTTAGTTAAAGGGCCGGGACCAGGTAGAGAATCAGCTATACGGTCATTACAGTCAGCGGGGTTAAACGTGAAGAAAGTAAAAGATATAACGCCTTCTCCCCATAATGGGTGTAGGCCGAGGAAGAAAAGAAGAGTTTAAATGAATAATGAATGTGTAGGGGTGATTCACGAATCGCCCGTGAATATACGATAATAGGTAGAAACGGGCAATTCATGAATTGCCCCTACAATAAGAGAGAGGTAAAGATGGGAAGATATTTAGGCGGACAATGTAAGGTATGTAGAAGAGAAGGAACAAAGTTGTTTTTGAAAGGAATAAGGTGTAATACTGAGAAATGTTCTTTTGCAAAACGTCCTACCCCTCCTGGGATGCATGGTATGAGACGGGCATCTAAACCGACATATTATGCTATACAGTTAAGAGAAAAGCAAAAAGTTAAAAGGTCTTATGGAATGTTAGAAAAACAGTTTCATAGATTTTTCCAATTAGCTACTAAATCAAGGGGAGTTACAGGCAGAACGTTGCTTCAATTACTTGAACGAAGGTTAGATAATGTCGTGTTTAAAGCGCTTTTTGCTTCATCTCGGAATCAAGCTAGACAGCTGGTTCTTCATGGTTCTGTTTTTATAAAGGGAAAGAGAACGAATATCCCTTCCTATTTAGTTGGTGCGGATCAGGAAATAGAAATCAGAGTAAAGGATGATGTTAAAAAAAGAATTAAAGAAAGAATTGAAGTGATCGCGAAAGAAAGAGGTGTTCCTTCGTGGATAGACGTGGATAATAATAATTTGAAAATAAAGATAGTACGTCTTCCCGAAAAGGAAGATATTGTCTTAGCTGTTAATGAACAGTTAATTGTAGAGTTGTATTCAAAATAAGATTTAAAGCCTTTTCGCAGAAGCGTAAAGATATGGTTGAAGTCAAAGTGGTTTGCGGGGCAAAATTAAGGAGGTAATACGATGGGAATAACTTGGAGGGATTTTCAATTTCCTAAAAGAATAACTGTAGAGCAGGAAACGTATTCCCCCAATTATGGAAAATTTATTGCTGAGCCTTTAGAAAGAGGTTATGGAGTAACTCTAGGTAATTCGTTAAGAAGAGTACTTCTTTCTTCCATTGAAGGGGCGGCGGTAACTTCTGTTAGGATAGAGGGGGCGCAACATGAGTTTACTACTGTAGACGGAGTTCTTGAGGATATTCCTGAAGTAATTTTGAACATAAAGAATGTAGTTTTGAGATCATACTCTAAATCGCCTAAAAAAGTAACATTAAAAGAGTCGGGAGAAAAGGTTGTAACCGCTAAAGATATTATAACTGATGAGAGCATCGAAGTTATAAATCCTAATCAGCATATAGCAACGCTTACTTGCGCAAAAGCAAAATTAGATATTGAGTTAGAGGTGGGAAGGGGTAGAGGATTTGTTCCTTCAGAAATGAATAAAAGAGATGATATGCCGATAGGGGTGATACCTATCGATTCTATTTTTACACCGGTGAAGAAAGTAGCTTTTAAAGTGGAGAATACAAGGGTTGGAAAACGTACCGATTATGATAAGTTAATTGTGGAGATTTTTACCAATGCAAGTATTGAACCGAAAGAAGCGTTGATTTATGCGTCTAAAGTGTTAAGTAAGCATTTAGAGCTTTTCTTTACGTTAGGCGAAATTCCTGAAGAGGAATATGAAGAATTATCACCGGAAGAAATAGCTCTTTATGAAAAATTGAAGATTCCTGTTACGGAGTTAGAATTATCAGTTCGAAGCGCGAATTGTTTGCGCGAAGCAAATATTAAGAATTTGGTAGAATTAGTAGGTAAAACTGAGGCAGAAATTCTTGCTTACAGGAATTTCGGAAAGAAATCCTTAAATGAGGTTGCTCAGGTATTAAAAACAATGGGGCTTTCTTTAGGTATGAAAGTTGATGAACGAAAATTGGAGATGTTATGAGACATCGAAAGAAGACCGCAAAGCTTTCTCGTCCGAGAGCTCAAAGAAAAGCGTTAATCTCTTCGCTGTTAAGGGCTATTGTTATTAAAGAACGGATATCTACGACAGAGGCAAAAGCCAAGGCTTTAAGGAGTTGGATTGATAAATTAATTACCTGGGCAAAAGATGATACCTTACATCATAGAAGATTAAGTTATCGCCTTTTGAAGGATCATAAGTTAGTCAAACGATTATTTGAAGTAATTGGTCCACGGTTTAAAACTATCAATGGAGGGTATTGCCGAGTCCTAGGATTATCCCCGCGTAAGGGTGATGGTGCGGCTATTTCTATTTTAGAGTTAACCAGAAGAGAAGAGCCTAAAAAGAAAGTTAAAGGTAAAAAAGATACAGAAGTAAAGGAAGTTAAAAAAGAACGTAAGGTTGTAGTGAAAAAGGAAAAGCCGTCTAATAAGGGTATAATGTCAGGGGTTAAGAACATTTTTAAAAAAGGAAGAAACGCCCTGTAAAATAGATTGGAGATAGCAGATTGGAGATAGCAGATATAATGAATCCTCGTATTATTTCGCTTAATCAATCAAGTACGCTTAAAATAACTGCGTTAACAAAAAAATTAGAACAAGAAGGTAAAGATGTTATTAACTTTGCTGCTGGTGAACCGGATTTTGATACTCCTTCTTTTATAAAGGATGCCGCAAAGCAGGCGATTGATAATGGGTTTACTAAGTATACTCCGTCAAGAGGAACTATACAGTTAAGAGAAAAAATTGCCGAAAAGCTACAACAAGAAAATAACATACCTGCGACTTTTAAAAACATAATTGTTACTGCTGGGGCTAAATATGCTGTTTTTGTCGCTATATTTAGTCTTATAAATCAGGGGGATGAAGTGCTTTTGCCTTCACCATACTGGGTCAGTTACCCTGAAATAATAAAACTCGCTGGGGGAGTTTTAAGGGTTTTTCCTACAAAATCTACGGATGATTTCAAAATAAAAGCAGAAGATTTAGAAAAAGCGATAACACCTAAAACTAAAGTTTTAATTCTTAATTATCCTAGTAATCCTACTGGTGTAACTTATAGTTATCAAGAGATAGAAGCTATTTATAAGGTTGTAAAAGATAAAGGTATTTTTGTTGTTAGTGATGAGATTTATGAGAAGTTAATTTATGATGGCCGCAGCCACATTAGTTTTGCTTCTTTTCCGGGGGCGGCTGATTTTACTGTCACAATAAATGGGTTTTCTAAAACATATTCTATGACGGGGTGGAGAATAGGGTATTTAGTCGCGGCAGAGAAACTAATTAATGAAATTTCAAAAATGATAGATCATACAACTTCTTGTACCTCTTCTATATCTCAGAAAGGAGCCCAAGCCGCTTTAGATAATAAAGAATGGCAGGAGTTTATAAAAAAAGAATTTCAACAAAGGCGTGATTGTTTATGGGAAGGATTAAATAGCTGCCCTAAGATTAAACCGATAAAGTCGCAAGGAACGTTTTATATGTTTTGCGATATAAGGGATACGGGGCTTTCTTCGATGGATTTTGCGTCGGGATTATTGGAGAAACATTTGGTTTCTTGTATTCCCGCGGATTCTTTTGGCTCTCAGGGATTTATTCGTGTGAGTTTTGCAACAAGTATCGACAGCATAAAGAAGGGAATTATTAGGATAAAAGAATTTATCACAAAGACTAACGGCGAAAGACTTCTCTAATCAAATCATTAAGTGATTTTCAGTAACTAATATATACCATGAGTAGACAGACAATAATTGAAAAAATTCTTTCTTCTCATTCCTCTAAACGTTTGTATGCTAATGATGTTGGTATATGTAATGTTGATTTTTGTTTTTCTCAGGATGGAACTACTTCATTAGTTCTAGATAGCCTTTCTCAGTTAAAAGCTTCCCTTAAGTATCCAAAAAAATACGCAATGTTTATTGATCATAGTAGTCCTTCTCCGAATGTGGGGGTATCAGGAGTCCATGCTCAAATGAGATCGTTTGCGAATAAATACAAAAATCGTATTTTCGATGTAGGTTGCGGAATTTCTCATCAGTTAATAGTAGAAGAAGGGTTTGCTTATCCTGGAGCTCTTATATTAGGGGCTGATTCTCACACTTCCACAGCCGGCGCCTTAGGCGCGGCTGCTTTTGGTATGGGATCTACAGATATAGCTGTTGCCCTTACTACAGGTAAGAATTGGTTTAAAGTACCGCCGACATATAAAATTGTAGTTTCTGGTAAGTTACCTGTAGGCGTTTTTAGTAAAGACATCATTTTATCTATTATTCATAAACTAGGCGCGGCTGGCGCGACTTATAAATCCGTTGAATTTGGAGGGAGTGTTATTGATAAGTTATCAATGGATGCGTTATTTACTATTACTAATATGACGATAGAGTTTGGCGCCAAATGCGGTCTAATCGCGCCGGACGCGCGAGTTTTTTCTTATCTTTCTAAGATAGGCGTAAAGAAGCAAAAGGCAGTGTTAGCTGATAAAAATTGTAATTACCAGAGGGTTATTGAATTTGATATTTCCAAACTGACACCGTATGTAGCAAAACCGCATGCGGTAGATAATGGCGTCCGGGTAGAAGAAGTTGAAGGTAAAAAAATAGACCAGGCATTTTTAGGAACGTGTACTAATGGACGGTTAGAAGATTTAGAAATAGCAGCTAAAATTCTGGAAGGAAAAAAAGTTCATCCCGATGTTAAGTTTTTTGTAGCGCCTGCTTCGCAGAGGATAATGTTAGAGGCTTTACGCAAAGGAATAATAAGAATTATTTTAGAAGCGGGAGGTTTAATTTTACCTCCGGGATGTGGGGGGTGTGTAGGGACTCATCAAGGAGTTCCCGCGGATGGAGAAGTAGTAATTTCTACTGCCAATAGAAATTTTAAAGGTAGAATGGGTAATCCTTTAAGTTTTATTTATCTTGGGTCTCCGGCAACTGTCGTTGCGTCAGCAATTAAGGGCAAGATTACTGATCCTAGGAAGTATATAAAGGCAATCAAAAAATAATAAATATTGTAGGGGGCGATCTTTGTGTTGTCCCGTTACAAAATTAGGATAATTTGTAATTAATTATTGCCACGTGATCTCGTTTCTCTCGAAACGTGGCTAATTCCCACATGCGCGCTTGTGCGCCACGTGGTCATTAGGAGGTTTTTATGGTTAATATGAACGCGCTTCTTAAGAAAACGATGGAAGTAGGTGCTTCCGATCTTCATATTACGGTTAATAGTCCGCCTATTGTAAGAATTGATGGAAAATTACATCATACTGAATTGCCTATTTTAAATAGCGACCAGACCAAAGCCGTTATATATAGTATTCTTAATGATGAACAAAAATCCGCGTTTGAGAGAGATAGAGAGTTAGACTTTTCTTTTTCTTTACCAGATATGGATAGATATAGAATAAATGTGCATTATCAAAAAGGTAATGTTGAAGCCGCTTTCCGGCGGATTCCTAAAGAAATTCCTAAAATTGAAGATTTAGGAATTCCTAAAGTAGCTTATGATTTAATTAGGAAACCAAACGGCTTAGTTCTTGTCACCGGGCCAACTGGTATGGGAAAAAGTACGACACTTGCGGCGATGATAGATGTTATTAACTCAGAAAGAGAAGAAATGATTATTTGTATAGAGGATCCTATTGAATACATGCATGTTAATAAAAAAAGTATAATAAAACAACGAGAGATATATTCTGATACGCGGTCTTTTCCAGAGGCTTTAAGAAGGGCGTTACGTCAGGATCCTGACGTAATTGTTGTAGGTGAGATGCGGGATTTAGAAACAATAGGTACCGCATTGACTGCCGCGGAGACTGGGCATTTAGTGTTAGCGACATTACATACCCCTGACGCGCCTCAAACTGTGCAAAGAATAATTGATGTTTTTCCTCCTCATCAGCAAAAACAAATAAGGGTTCAGTTAGCAGATTGTCTTCAAGGCGTAATATCTCAGTTACTTCTTTCCCGTGCTCAGGGAAAAGGAAGGGTTCTTGCTACAGAGGTGTTAATTGCTACGCCTGGGATTAAAAATCTTGTAAGAGAAGAAGAAGTCGCTCAGATTCCGTCATTGATTCAAATGGGCGGTCAGTACGGGATGCATACTATGGATAAATGTTTAAAGGAGTATTATAAGAAGGGATTTATCACTAGAGAGGTTGCGGTAAGTAAAGTGAAAAATATTATGGAGTTTGATAGTCTTTGAGGAGACTGAAGACCGAAGACCGAAGACTGAAGACTGAAGGCTGAAGCCTGGGGATAGAAGGCGAAAAAGGACATAAAATATAAAATATAAGACTAAAGAGGGTAAGAAATAAAGATGGTGTTGGAAGGTAGGGTTTTTAGGTTTGGTGATAATATAAATACTGATTGGATTATTTCAGGAAGGTATAAGTTTGCTATTACTGATATGAAGAAGTTATCTCAGTATTTATTTGAAGATATAAGGACTAACTTTTTTAAAGAAATAGTCCCATCTAAATCTATAATTGTCGCGGGCGATAATTTTGGTATGGGGTCTTCTCGGGAACAAGCTCCTTGGGTGATAAAAGAAGCGGGTATAATTTGTGTGGTTGCAAAGAGTTTTGCCCGGATATTTTATAGGAATTCATTTAATATAGGGTTACCTTTGATTGAGGCAGATACTTCTTCTATAAAAGAAGCAGATCAAATAAGTGTTGATGTTGATACGGGTGTAATAAATAATAAAAATTACCAAGTTCCAATTGAATTTAATCCTTGGGATAATTTCCGTAAGGAATTAATAAGATGCAATGGTGTTATAAATTATCTTAGTCGACATAAAAATTTTAAGATATAGAAATTAAGGGGTGCGCTATTATGAGTTATAAAATCACATTGATTCCAGGAGATGGTATAGGTCCTGAGGTTACCGATGCGGCTTGCGTTTGTTTAGGGGCGTTAGATATTGATATTGATTGGGAGGAAGCCATAGCGGGACAACCGGCATTAGAAAAGTATGGAACTCTTTTACCTAAAGAAACGTTAGATTCCATAAAGAAAAATAAAGTAGCGTTAAAGGGACCTATTACGACGCCAATAGGAGAGGGGTTTCGATCTATAAATGTCGAGTTAAGACAAGAGTTAGATCTATATGTGTGTTTACGTCCGACGTATACCATTGAAGGCGCAAAATCAAGATATAAAGACGTAGATATTATTGTTGTTAGAGAAAATAGTGAAGATCTATATGCTGGGGTAGAACTTAAGGATGGAGATTCTCGTACTGAAGATATTATTGATCAAATAAACAACATTAGTGAAAAAAAGATAAGGAAAGGGAGTGCTTTGACATTAAAGCCAATCTCGAGGTTTGCTTCCTCTCGAATTATTCGATTTGCTTTTGAGTTAGCAAAAAAAGAGGGGAGAAAAAAGGTAACTTGCGTTCATAAAGCAAATATAATGAAATACACTGACGGATTATTTTTAAAGACATTTAGAGATATCTCTGCCGATTATTCCGATATAGAGGCCTTAGATATTATCGTAGATAACTTATCTATGCAATTGGTAATGAATCCAAATAAATTTGATGTTTTAGTATTGCCTAATCTTTATGGCGATATAATCTCAGATTTATGCGCGGGATTAGTCGGCGGGTTAGGGCTAGCCGCCGGTGCTAACATTGGTGATACTATGGCTATATTTGAGCCGGTGCATGGATCCGCGCCGAAGTATACTGGAAAGAATAAAGTGAATCCGACAGCAACGATACTTTCAGCTAGTTTAATGCTTAAATATTTAGGTGAGAGTGAAAATGCTCGTTTTTTAGAGGAGGCCGTATTTTCTGTAATAAAAGAAGGCGTTAATGTTACCTACGATTTAAAATCTAGTAAAGATGTTGCTTCTGCTGTAGGAACTAAAGAATACGCGCAAGCTATTGTGGAGAAAATAAAGAAGATAAGTAACAAGTAACAGGTGTATAATCAACAAGCTGTGTTTACAGTGCGGCTAAGAATCAAAACCGAATTTTTTCGGGATCGTAAAAATCCCCTGCGCGGATTTTTACTGGCGCTTCACCCTTAAAAATCCTTCCTTTCAGGAAGGATACCATGCTTTTAAGGGATCAGAGCCTCCCTCTTAAAATTGTTTTTGATTCTTTCTTTCATCTGTAAGCTTGACTTATTGATAATACATAATAGGTAGATCAGGTAGCATGATATTTGATACATAGAGGTATAAAAATATGGTTAAAAAAATTTCAATAATTGGTAGTGGGGCAGTTGGATCGTCTTTAGCTTTTTGTTTACTTTCAAAGTTAAATCTAGAAGAACTTAATCTTATAGATATAGCCGATGGGTTAGCTAAAGGGGTTGCTTTAGATTTAGAAGATACCAGAGGAATTTTAGGTTTTAGTACTCAGGTAAGAGGCGGCTCAGATTTTTCGTTGATAAAAGATTCTGATATAGTTGTTATTACCGCGGGGATTGCGAGAAAAGACGGTATGACTAGAGCGGATCTGCTAAAGATAAATGGGACTGTTGCTAAAGACGTTTCTCAAAAAATAAAAGAATTCGCTTTCGGCGCGATAGTAATTACAGTGACTAATCCGCTTGATTTAATTACTTATATTGTATACAAAGAAACAGGGTTTTCCCGTAACAAGGTTTTTGGTATGGGGTCTTCGTTAGATACCAGCAGGTTTCTTAATATCCTTTATAAAGAAATGAAAATATCAGCGGATTCTGTGGAAGGGTTTGTTTATGGTCCGCATAGTAAGGATATGATTGTAGATTTATCGAAAGTTAAAGTTTCTGGCCAAAATTTAGATCGGTTTTTAGACAAAAAGAAGATAGACAGTATTAAACAAAAGGTTCAGTTAAGAGGTGCCGAAATTGTAAAGTGTCTTAAAACAAGAAGCGCTCATTTTGCTCCGTCGTTGGCATGTTTTTCTTTAATTGAGGCAATTGATAGGGATAGTAATAAAATAATCCCTGTATCTGTTGTCTTACAGGGAGAATATGGATTATCAGATGTATGTATGGGGGTTCCCTGTGTTATAAATAAAAAGGGAATAGAGAAAATAATCGAAATAGAAGTAAGTAATGAAGATAAATCTGAACTTAAAAAAGTGAAAGATGCATTTAATAATTTAAATTTATAATAGAAATTGATAGAGATTCGCTTTGCGAAATTAATAGAGATTTATTGTTAACGAATTTTTAAACAATTAATTTCTACAAATTTCGTGAACGAAGTGAACAAATTTCAATAAATATCTATATTAATATATGTATGATGTAGCAATAATTGGCGCAGGTCCAGCAGGTATAGCCGCGGCGAAGTTATCATCTAAATATGGATTAAAAACAATTCTTCTTGAAAAAGAAAAGAAATGTTTTGGCGGAACATGTCTAAATACTGGTTGCATCCCCACAAAATTCTTCTTAAACTCATCAAAAATAAATAAAAATTGGCAAGAAACAATTATTGGTAAGGACCAATTAGTAGAAAACATAAAAACTCCCTTATTGAAATATTTAGAAAATAAAGGAGTGGCTGTTCAATTTGGAGAAACATCTTTTATTGATATCAACACATTGTTAGTAGGAGATAATACGATAAGCGCAAAAAATATTATTATCGCGACAGGATCGGTTCCTAAGAAAATTACAACTGAAAAGAAGTGTATTGTCGCCGAAGATTTATTCCGTTTATCAGATTTACCGCCAAAAGTTCTTATCGTTGGCGGTGGGTATATTGGCATAGAATTTGCGTCTATGTTAAGCCGTTTTGACCGAGAGGTTACAGTCATTGAGAAAGAGAACCGCATTTTACCGTTATCCGATGCTTATTTTGCCAAGCGTTTGCGGATTATTTTAGAAAATGGCGGTATAAAAATTCATACTGGTAAAAGCTTATCAGATTGTAACGTTGATGATTTTGATATAATAATTTTGGCAATAGGTAGAAGCGCGCAAGTTAAACAGTTGAAAGTAGATAACATAAACTTATCAGTGTGTGATGGGGGATGGATTAAAACAGATGAATTCTTAAGGACAAATATCCCAAATGTTTATGCTTGCGGGGATATTACGGGTAAAAAACTTCTTGCTTATATTGGAGAATATCAAGGGAGTATTTGTGTCGAAAATATAATGGGTAAGAAGGTTGGAGTAGATTATCAGGGAATAGGGGAATGTGTATTTTCTATTCCTCAAATGGCTAGCGTAGGAATTTTAGAAGACGAAGCAAAAACTAAAAATATAGAATATAGAGTTATAAAGTCTAATTTTTTAAAGTATTCTTCCGCTCATGTATATAATGATACTAATGGATTTATTGAGATTGTCATGAATCTTAAAAATAAGATAATAGGCGCGGGTATTATTTCTAATAGCGCGTGTGAATTAATAAGTTTATTTTCTTATTGCATTAAAAACAATATGAGTTTAGATTCTCTTGAAAAATGCACCTTTATACATCCCACTCTTTCAGAAATTATTCCGCTATTAGCGAAAGAAGGCAAATAATCTTTGCGCTATATCTAGCAAAAAAAATCTTAAATACTAGAGTTGAATAATACAAGATTATTTGATAAGATAATATAACTTAATTATAGGACTGTTGTAAAATTCAACAGTCCTTGATTACACTTAAGATCACGCTCTTTCACAGTATTGAAATGCTCATTTATAAATACAATCACCTTTTGTTAATGATTATCTGGTTATTTTACTAAGGAAAGTCTGTTAGGATTACTTAGAATTTGATAAACAGTACGCATGTTAACACGGATATAGAAGTTTGTGGCTATACGCGAATTAAATGGGCGTTTATAAGCGTTCCTCAAATTAATCGTCTGTGTTTAAGAAAGGGGTAGAAAATGAGAAAATTTGTTTTCAAAAAAGGAATAGCGTCTTTTAACAAATGTCTTAATTTTTTTGTTTTGTTGGTCAATGTGTTTAATAAAAAAAAGTTTTTATTTCGGTACCTGCCTTCCCAAATATTAATTAATTATATCAACTATCTTCCTCCAAAATATATTTTAGAGAGGAGTAAATGCTGTATGGTAATAATGGTTTTCGTTATTACGTTTTTTCATTTCGCGAGTTATGGGCAGTCTATGGATAATGAAGGCGGTGATAAAGGCGCGCAGTCTTCTATTTCGAGAAATGAATTAAAAGATTTACAAACACAAGTACAAGATTATAAGGATACTATTGAGTTTCTAGAAAAAACCACACAATTTTTGCAGGAAGAGAACGATAGACTTATAAAAGAACGTGATCAGGGGATAAAGGAATCGAAAAAACAACAGGTAGTTATTAACGAACACAAAATATCTATCAATCATCTTTTAAATGAACTTAAAAGCGTTAAAGGTCAAGGAATCGATTATAAAAATAAGTTGGATGATTTAAATGAAAAAGTATTTACTTTGAGTAAAGAAAAAGATGTTTCATTAAATGAGACAGATAAGATTCAAGGTAATTTAAATAGTTTGCAGAATGACTTTGCTAAATTAAAGGAGGAAAAAGAAGGGTTAGCTAAAGAAAAGGAAGCTTTTCAGATTAAGGATAAAAAATATCTGATCAGGTGGCTTCTTTAGTTCAGGCAAATCAGCAGTTTAAGATTTCTCTCTCGGATAACGATATAGCGCTGAAAGATTCTTTAAAAAAACTTAATGAAAAAGAAGATAAGGTAAAGGAATTTATTTCTCAACTACAAACGCTAAGCCTTAAGAATGAGAAATACGCGCAAAATATAGATGATTTTAAAACGATGACAGCTTCTTTAGAGTCACAGGTTAAGACCTTAGCTAATGAGAATAATACAATTAAGAAAGAGTTAGTAAATTCAAAGAATTTGTCAGATAGTCTAGATTCGGATAAACAGAATAATCTTGTGAAGATAGCTGATTTAGAGAAAGAAAATAGGAAACAACAAGAAATAGTTGTTAAATTGAAAATGCAGGATTTAGCAAAACTCAATAAAGAAAAAATTGCCTTAACAGATACTATCGAAAGCTATAGGGCTATGTTGGCAGAGAGTAAGGAAGAATTGAGTAACGTTATCCAAAGTAAATCGCAAATGAATGAGAAGTTAGTTAAGGTAGAAGATGTCATAAATAACATTGAGGAAAGGAATAAAGAGTTAGAAAAAGAAAGTATAGAATTTGCTAAAACTCTAAAAGAGTTAAGCCAATTACGAAATAAATTAAGTGATGCTCAGGAGAACAACAGGATTATCGGTGAACGTATTTTGCAAGATAATAAAACAGCGGATAGAGAAAAAGCTGAATTAAAAAAAGTTATAGAGGAGAATAAACTAGCCTTACTCAATAGAGATAAAGAGTTAGAAAAGATTAAAGATGAAAATAGCCGATTTTTAAATCAATTAGCAAAGACGGATAACGATAATGAAATACTAAAATCAGAAAAAGAAAGATTAGAAGAAGTTGTTGCTCAATTAAAAGTAGGTAATGAAAAGTATAGTCGGGTTTATGGCCAATTAACCCAAGCAAAGAAAGAAGTTGAAACGTTAAGAGAAGAAAACTCTGTATTTAAGGGCGATATTCTTAAGTTAAGATTAGTTAAAGAAGAAAATAGCCAGCTTGTCAATCAATTAGCGAACGCAAAGAAAGATATAACAACATTAAGAAGAGAAAATGGAGTATTAGATGAAGCCACTTCCCAATTAAGAGAGGTTAACGCCCAGCGTAGTCAGCTTGCTAACCAATTAGCAAAAGCGGTGAAGGATATTGAATTATTTAGGCAAGAGAATATCCGGTTAAAAGACGATGTCTCAATGTTTATAAAACAGGTTGCTGATTTAAATAAGGATAAGGTCGCGCTAAGAGGATCTGAAATCAATTATCTTAATAAAGTTAAGGGGTTAGAAAATCAAATAGATAAATATGGTGTTTCGGTATCAAAAATTGAAGAGAACTTAAATCAGGTAAAACAAGAAAAAAATGCTTTAGATAATAACTTGAAAAAGGTAGAGAGCGAAAAGGAAAATATTGAGACATCAAATGTCGAGTTAAAAGAAGAAAATACTAGATTAACAGAAAAGATATCCGATATAGAGAAGATGGTTGTTTCTTTGAGTAAAACAGAAAAAGAAAATCAAGAATATGCTGCTAAAGTTATGCGGTTGGAAGAAGAAGTTAAAGATTATAAGGCCCTAATTGTCAAAAAAGACTTTCTTAACGAAGAGAAAATAAAACAGGCTTCTAATAAATGGAAAAAATCCATAGATGAATATGTTGATAAATTAGCCGAGTTGACGATTCGTTCAGAAAAGAAAGATAGTGAAAAAAAAGAGTTGGTATCAAAAACTGATGATTTAAATAAAGGGCTTAATGAAGCTAACGCTAAGAATATAATGTTAGAAAAAGAAAAACTAATAATTCTTAAGAGCGTTGATGACTTTAATGCGGTTAAAGATGAATTAAAACTAACAAAAAATCAGAGGCAAGAGTATTCCAATAGAATGCAAGCCTTAGAGAAAGAAGTCACGAGTTATAAAGGGTTGATGGCTAAAGCAGAAAAAGAATTTACAAATAAGCTTAATGATATAGCAAAGGAAACTGATAATAAATTCAATAATAGAGTGGCGGAGTTAAACGGTACTATTAATGAATATAAAATAGCGATGACTAAAACCTTGGATGAGTTAACCCAAATAAAGGTAGAAGGAGAAAAATCCAAAAAAGAAATAGGTAATTTAGATGAAACACTTAATTTAGTTAGAAACAGAAATGAAAATTTAACCAAAGAAAAACAAGATCTTATCTCGATGGTTGAAAACTTGAGCGCAGTCAAAGGAGAATTAAGCGCAGCCCAAGGGAGGAATAAAGAATACACTAATAAAATAGACTTTTTAGAAAACGAAAACGATAAGTATAAAAAAATATTAGCCCAAAAAGATAAGATAATTAAAGGTGAAAAAGAATCCGTGGCAGGTATTATAAATAACCATAAAGGCTCCTTAGCTGAATTGAATAGTAAGATAAAGCAAATTAGTATGGAGAAAGAAGCGGTTGTGAATAATGTTAGTTCTTTATCCTCGTCGTTACAGGTAGCTTTAGAAAATAATAAGCAATTGCAAACGGAAAAACAGGGGTTTTTAGTCAAAATTAAAGCGATAGACGAAGTTGGGAATAAAATTAGTAACGAGCTTAAGAGTGTAAAAGATGAAAAACAAGGATTTTTAGGAAAGCTAAATGTATTACAAAATAAAATTAAAAAGTATAAAGATCTTCTTGCCCGAAGAGATTTAAATGAAGAGGAAAAGATCAATAACGAAACCGCGCGTCTGCAAAATGTAGTTAATAGTTATAAAGGCTCATTATCGGAAACAACCGCTGAATTAAAAAATATCAAAGATAAGAATAATGAATACGCTCAAGAAATCGATAGTTTAGAGAAGTCTAGAGATTTATTACAGGCGCAAAATAAATCCTTGCAAGAATCTAATGAATCTCTAGAATTAGCTAAAAGTAAACAGGCTGAGGAGGTTGAAGCTATTAATGGGAATAGTCGGCAGATTCAAGACCAATTAACAAAAGAAGTTAATACTTTAAGGGGGGATATCCAAGATTTTCGGACAAAAAAAGATATAGCGTATAAAAAAATCGAGGCATTAACCGAAGAGATAAAGCAAAACAAAGAATTATTTGCCAAAGAAAAAAATAGTTTTGATGTAAAGATTGCTAAGAATACGGGTAAATTTAATAACGCTATTGATGAGTACAAGACCCAGTTAAGTAGTATCCGTAAAGAATTAACTAAGACTGCCGCCGAAAAAAATGAATATATGAATAATCTTCGTGAAACACAGAACCAATTAGCCGCGGTAAAAAATAGTGAGAATATGATTCAAAAGGAAAGAAGTCTTTTAGTAAAAAAACTTCAGCATTTAGATAGCGTGGAGCAAGAGTTTAAAGAAGTCCAAAATGATAATCTGAAATATCTTGCTAGGATAGATGAATTACAGAAAGCTCAACAAAGTGAAAAAAATGTTTATAGTGACAATATCAATAGGATGAAAAATGAACTTAGCGAAAGGATTGAATCGTTAGAAAAAAATAATCAAGAGTATAAAAATTCTTTAGATGAAATAGCGTCGCGATTAACTAAGGAGAATAGTAAGAATAGAGAATATATGAGTGAAATAGGTAAATTAGAAAATAGTTTAGAAATGGCTAATAATAAATTAAATATAGCCTCCGAAGATAAACAAAAAATTTCGGAGATGAACAAAGATTTAATAGGAAAGTATGATGTTGCGAAAAAGGAACAGGAGAATCTTAGGGCTGGATTCGCGAAACAAGTAGGCAGTTTACGATATAACATAGAAAAATTAAGTCAGGAAAAAAATCAATATAGTGAGAAAATAAAAAATGCGAAAAAGAAACTGAGTGAGCGGGAAAATCAATTAGTTTCGATTGAGACTGAATCCAAACAGCGCCAAGCGAGCCAAACAGAACAAATAAATCAAATCATAAGAGAGCATCAGGTGGTATTACATAAAATGCAGGAATCTTTAAATGAAAGTCAAATGGGTAGCAAAGCGTATAGAGATAAGATAGAAAACTTAGAGAATCAAATAGTCGGTTTTAAGGAAAACGATTCTATCTTTCATAATGAGAAAGAGACCCTCGTGAAAAAAATACAAGAGTTAACCAGTATTCAGAACGATTACAGCGAATTAAGAAAACAGGCGCAAAGTTATCAGGGGCAATTAGATGTATTACAAAAAGAAAAGAATAAATACCAAAAGTTAGTTAATGAGAATAGTAGTCAGTTGCAGGATAAATTCAGTAAAGAAATACAAGTTTTAAACGATGAAAATAATAAATATAAAGCCTCTTTAGATCAAACTAATAAAAATTTTAAAGAAGTTAATTCTAAAAATATCGAATATAAAAATAGAGTTCAGAATTCAGAAGAAGCTCTGAAAGTGTTAAAGCAAGGATATGCTTCTTTGGAAAAAGAAAAAGAGCTTGCTATAGTGGCAAAAGATGATCAAATCAAAGAAAATATTTCTATTCAAGATAATTCCAGTGAGTTAAAAACTGTGTTTGCTCAAAAAGAACAAGTATTCAAAGAAGCTATTAAAAAATTTCAAGAGAAAGAAAAGAGTCTTGAAAATGTTTTGGTGGAATTGAAAGAAGTTAAATTAGAAAAAGAAAAATATATAAGTCAAATAAATGATTTTAATAAAACAGTACAGGTGTTAAAGGGAAGAATTGAAAACATAGAAAATAAAAAAGATATGTTTGCTCAAAAGACAGAAAAGTTACAAGAAATAATTGACGCATTTAAGAAGAAAGAAGCTCAAAATCATAATTATCTCGCGACAATTAATGTTCTGCAAAAGGAAATTGATAAATCTAATAAATTACTTTCAGAACGCAAGGAAAGTGATGTTTTCTTAAGTGATGAGAGCGGACAGCAGTTAAAAGAGAGAATATGCTATCTAGAAGAAAAATGTGACCGGATCGAAAAATCAAAAGAGGAACTCGCGCAATCATATGAAGCAAAAAGGTTTTATGATAGTGTGTCTTTGAAGAAAGAGAACGCGAGATTACGGCGAGTTTTAGCGAACATGACGGATAGATTTGAAAGTACGGAAGAGAAACAGGACGAAAAATATTTTAGTGAAGCACAAAATTTAAGAGAATAAGAGATTTTTTATTCTCCTACGCTAATACCCCGCGGTTTGCTGCGGGGAAAATGGGATTTCATTAGGTTGATATAATTCTGCTTTATAACTCCTTGGTATTTAGGGAGTTATCAATTTTCTTGCCGGCGAGATTATGGAGCTGTTGTAAAGTTTAATAGTCTCTGATTCCGAAGATTTCCACCAGAGGCGGACCAGCCTCAGTCTGAAAATCTTGATTGCAATGATTGAAAATCTTAGGTTTTTAATAGTATCAACAACGCCATTATTCGGTTGGATTAAAATTAAACTTATGTTATAGTAATGTGCTATGAAACAGTATTGGAAGTTATCTTTAATCATATCAGTTATGGTTCATCTTACTGGATTTTTTGGCATGTTACCGCTTTTTAAAAGTAAGAATATCTTTGTTGATAAAGAAATAACTATGGAGCTAGATGTAATTTCCCAAGAGAACGAACATCTAGAGAATTTTAAAGATGATATGCCAACGGATTTAAACGAGATGAGCACACCGGTTCCCCCTTATATCGATAATTTCATGGAAAAAATGATGGTTAAAGGAGAACAGAATTCGGCGTTAAATAAATCGCAGATTATTGAAAAGAGTATCAAATCGATAGCTTTTTCCGATAAAACACTTAATATATTGAAGGATACCTTTTTAAATAAAGAATTACGAGGCAATCCGGCTTATATGGATTATTATCAAACAATACGTGAAAAAGTGAGGAAAAACGCGTATCGTTATTATAATAGCAAAGAAAGAGGAGAAATCTTTTTGAGTTTTATCGTTTTATCAGATGGAAAATTAAAAGATGTTCATTTAAGAAGAGAATCAGGTATTAGTAATGATTTAATTAATAATGCTTTGCGTAGTGTAAGAGAATCGAGCCCTTTTCCCGTTTTCCCGCAGGAATTAAAGGATTATCCATCTTTGCAATTTAATCTTTCGATACATTTTAAGAATAATTAATAGATATATTATACTATTTTAGTAAAAGTAGAGGAATATTAAAGGATTTAGATGTTTGCGTAAATAATGATATAATAATAAATTTTACTGCGTTTAAAAATGTTCATGTTGATTCAGGCGGGTATGGAATATCCTGGAATGATAATATTGATTTAGAGGAAGGCGAAGACATATCCTTATAATAAGTCGATACTATCAATAAAATTACCCCAATTTGCAATATTTCCCTTTACAATTTAATTCCTAGGTTGTATAATCGTACGTCGTTAGAATTGTGTCAATAAACATATATATATCAATGAAAACACTGAAGTTAGGATTACCAAAAGGAAGTTTACAGGCGAAAACATTAGAGCTTTTTAAGTTGGCGGGATTTGACGTTTACGTAAGCCCTCGGTCGTATTTTCCTTCAATTGATGACCCAGAGATCAAAATTGTGCTTATTCGCGCGCAGGAAATGGCACGGTACGTTGAAGAAGGCGTGTTAGATTGTGGGATTACCGGCGAAGACTGGGTGTTGGAAAACAATTCTGACGTTTTACGGTTGGAAGAGCTACTTTATGCTAAAAGGACGTTAAACCCGGTACGGTGGGTGTTAGCAGTTAAAGATGACTCGAAAATAAAGAAGATAGAAGATTTGAAGGGTAAGAGAATTGCCACTGAATTAGTTAATTATACAAAAAAGTTTTTTAAAAAGAAAAAAATAGACGTTGAAGTTGAGTTTAGCTGGGGAGCTACGGAAGTTAAAGTTAAAAGCGGTCTTGTTGACGCTATCGTTGAGCTTACTGAAACTGGAGAAAGTCTGAAGGCTAATAGTTTAAAGATAATAGATACCTTATGTGAATCGACAACAAAGTTTATCGCTAATAAATCTTCCTATGACGATAGTTGGAAGAAAAAGAAGATGGATTATTTGTTATTGCTTCTTAAGGGGGCGCTGAATGCTAGAGGAAAGGTAGGCTTAAAATTGAATGTTAAGAAAGAAAATTTAGATAGTATTTTAGAATTGCTTCCCGCGCTGAAAAAACCAACGGTTTCAACGTTGACGGTAAAGGATTGGTACGCGGTAGAAGTTATAATTGATGAGAAAGATGTTAAACGGCTAATTCCCGCGTTTAAAGAAAACGGCGCGCAAGGAATAATTGAGTATCCGTTAAACAAGTTAATTTATTAAACTGTAGGGGAGGGTTTTGAACCCTCCCGTTACTTTAAAGGTTGAGGTAAAAGTCATATGCCTTGTGGAAAGAAGAAAAAAATCAAGAAAGTTAAAAGACACTGGTTTAAGAAAAGAAGAAAACAGCAAAGACATAAAGCACAATAATTAATGAGAATTTTTTGGGCTTGTATTATTTTTTGCTTAAGTTGTACTTTGGTATCTTTTGCTCAAAGCAGAAAAAGTATAGAAACTCTTTATAGTATGTACTTAAAGGGGCTTTTTTACGCAGAAGAGGGAGATTACCATAAAGGGTTGAAATATTTACAAAAAGTCCAGAAATTAGACCCAGATTCATTCCTTATTAGATTAAGGATGTCCACCCTCCTGATTCGGTTAGGTGAAATAGAAAAAGCAGAGAAAGAGTTAAAGGCAGCTAAAGCCCTTGATGTAGAAGGATTTGATGCTTCTTTAGCGTTAATTTTTTTGTATTCGTATACGCAGAATAACGAAGCGTTAGAAGAAGAGTACGAATATTTTTTAGAGAAAGCGCATACGTTAGACCCGCAAGATGTACAGGTTTCAGAACATTTAGCTCAGTTTTATTTTCATAAGAATCAGTATCAGGAAGCGATAAACGTTTATGAAAAGATTTTAGAAAGTAAAGCCGACGATGTTGAATCTATTTTTTGGTTAGGGCTCATTTATGAAGAGGTAGACAGAAAAGACGATGCTATAGAAGTTTGGAAGAGAGGGTTAGTTGTTGATCCTAATTACGCGCCGATTCTTAATTCGTTAGGATATATATATGCTGACCAAGGAGATAATCTTGATAGCGCCGAGAAAATGATACGTAAAGCGTTGGTCTCTGATCCCGATAACGGAGCGTACTTAGATAGTTTAGGATGGATTCATTTTAAAAAGAAAGATTACAAAAAATCCGAAGAATATCTTAAACAGGCTGTAGAGACAGTTAAAGACCCAATCATTTATGAGCATATAGGCGCGCTTTATGTTGAGATGGGAAACATTAATGAGGCTGTTAAATATATTAAAGAAGGATCGGAGTTTTTTCCTGATAATAATGCTTTACAAAAAAAATTAAAAAAATATGAAGAACAAAGTAAAACATCTAAAAAGTAAGGCTACAGAAATCAGAAAACTTATTATTAAAATGTTAACGCGCGCGAAAAGCGGGCATCCTGGAGGATCCCTTTCGTCAACAGATATTATCAGTTGCTTGTATTTTGACGTAATTCGTCATGACCCTAAAAATCCTAAATGGCCGGGGCGGGATAGGTTTCATTTATCAAAAGGGCATTGTTGTCCGGCGTTGTACGCGGCGTTAGCGTTGAATGGGTATTTTTCTGATAAAGAGTTAATGACGTTACGAAAGTTAGGGTCGATGTTACAGGGGCATCCTGATACTGTAACGCCGGGAATAGAAGTAGCTAGCGGATCATTAGGTCAGGGCTTATCTGTGGCTTTAGGTATGGCGATAGGCGCTAAGTTAGATAAGGCCGACTGGCGTACGTATTGTCTTATGGGTGACGGTGAAATTCAGGAAGGTAACATTTGGGAAGCGGCGATGGCAGCGGCTCATTTTAAATTAGATAACCTTTGTGGGGTATTGGATTATAATCATTTTCAAATAGACGGTCGAGTTGAAGATATAATGAATTTAGAACCGATTACTAATAAATGGGAGTCGTTTGGATGGCACGTAATTCAATGTGACGGCCATAATATTGAAGAGCTACTGGACGCCTTTTCTAAAGCGGCGAGCATAAAACAGAAACCCACAATAATTATCGCTCAGACGGTTAAGGGAAAAGGAGTTTCCTTTATGGAGCACGTGGCTGATTTTCATGGTCGGGCACCGTCGCCGGAAGAAGAAAAGATTGCGTTAAAAGAACTTAGTGATATAGATGAAGACGAAAAAAATATACAATAGTAGGATAACTTTCGTAGTCTTTGGAGGAAAAATATGGAAGCACAATACGCGCGTGATGTTTATGGTAAAACGTTAGTTGAGTTAGGTAAAAAACATAATAATATAGTTGTGTTTGATGCTGATTTGTCAGGGTCAACGAGGACGTCTTTTTTTCGTAAAGAGTTTCCCGAGAGGTTTTTTAATTTTGGCGTTGCTGAACAGAACATGGTTGCTTCAGCGGCAGGGTTAGCCAGTTGCGGCAAAATTGTGTTTGTATCTACGTTCGCGATGTTTGCTACCGCGCGCGCGTTAGACCAGGTGCGTAATTCAGTATGTCTTAATAAAGCTAACGTTAAAATAGTTGCCACTCACGGTGGTATTACTGTTGGTGAAGACGGCGCGTCTCATCAGGCGTTGGAAGATATTAATTTATTTAGAGCTATTCCTAACATGCAAATTATTGTTCCCGCTGATGGGCCGGAAGCGCGAGAGGCGGTAATTACCGCTTACAATACGCCGGGTCCATTTTATATACGGTTGGGACGGTCAAAAATACCGTCGTTGGAGAATCGAGGAGAGTTTGTTCTCGGTAAAGGAGTCTGTTTAGAAAACGGAAAAGATATAGCCATAGTGGCTTGTGGAATTATGGTTCAGCAAGCCCTAGAGGCGACCGCGGCGTTAAAGAAAGAAGGGGTTAACGCTACCGTAGTTAATATGGCTAGTTTAAAACCAATAGATAGTGAGTTGATTATAGCTGTAGCCAAGAAATGTAATAAACTAATTGTTTGTGAAGAGCACCAGGTTACAGGCGGGTTATATTCTGCTGTATGTGAAGTGTTAGCTCAATCTTACCCCGTGCGGATAGACCGGATCGGGGTAGAAAATCAGTTTGGCCAATCTGGGTCGCCGAAAGAATTGATGGAGTTTTATGGTCTCACCGCTAATTTTATCGTTGAGAAAGCAAAAAAACTTTTACGGTAGTAAAGTAAAAATATTAAGTCCTGCCAAAATCAATCTTTACCTTAATATTACAGGTAAGTACGCTAACGGATATCATCGTATTGAAAGTATTGTTGAGAGGGTATCGTTATGCGACACAATTGATATTGAAGTGACTAAATCCTTGAAAATAGCGGTTTCCTCTAATCTAAAGAGTCTTGTAACTAACGATAATCTTTGTGTTTCAGTGGCTAAATTGATTAATAAAAAGTGTAATTTGGCGTATGGGTACGATATTTTTCTTGATAAAAAGATTCCTGTTGGAGCGGGGCTAGGAGGCGGGTCGTCGAACGCGGCGTCGATGCTTATCGCTTTAAATGAGTTATTAAATTTAAAGTTATCTTTAGAGGAGTTGTATAAGTTAGGAAGTAAGTTAGGAAGCGATGTTAACTTTTTTCTCGCGCAAAGAAGATTTGCTGTGATTTCCGGACGGGGCCAGTACGTTAAGCCGTTTGACGCGAAAACCTATAATCATTTTATTGTTTGGCCGAACCTAACATTATCTACGAAAAAAGTTTATGAAAAATCAAGAGTAAAATTGACAAAATTTTTATGTAATGTTAAGATGTTAAAATACGCTCTTAAAAAAGGAGATCTAACGCTTATTAAAAAAAATATTTTTAACGCGTTGGATAAAAGCGCCTGCAACGTATGTGGTAAGGTGAGAAAATTAAAAAATCATTTAAATGATAAAAATATTTTTGCCAGAGTTACCGGCAGCGGTAGCGCGATGTACACAATTTTTGATAATGATTCGCTACAAACAATAGATAGGGGTTTGAATAAAAGTTGTTCGATCTTTGAAGTTAATACATTTTGAGAAGGGTATGTTAATTCAGGCAGCGGGGACCGCTTGGTAATGTATCTGCTCACTAAAAGGAGGTGTAATATCTATGGAGATTACGGAAGTAAGAATTTCTCTTAAAGAAAGCGAAGGAAAGCGGCTTAAGGCGTATGCGACAGTTACTTTTGATAATTCATTCGTAGTAAGAAACATCAAGGTTGTTGAGGGAAATAGCGGATTATTTGTAGCGATGCCGGCACGTAAGTTGAAACAGTTTTGCGCGCGGTGCGGTAAGAAAATCGACGCAGGCAGCAGATATTGTAACCATTGTGGGGCTCAGTTACCGCCGTCGCCTAGAGATTTAGGCAGTACCCGGCAGGCAACGCATCAAGATTTAGCGCACCCTATTAACCAGCAGTTTCGAGATTATCTTCAAAGTAAGGTATTAGACGCTTACTACAAAGAGAAAGAGTCGCCGAGTATCCAGGGGTATGAAGGCAGTAAAAGTGAGAACTCAGTCGAAAGTGAGAATTCAGATACGACGATGGTTTAAAATGTAGTTGCACCATATCTTAACGGTGACTGTTTGTATTTTTTTTAGTGTATAAAGATATGGTATAAAATAAGTTGAAAATAGTTTCCTAACGGGTATAATACGGTACTGTGATTACAGATTATCCGTTCAAAATTAAGATAAAATCTTATACGTTTAGATAAGTTTTTTTGCCCGGTAGTGTAATCGGTAACACATCAGGTTTTGGATCTGAGTTTCCTGGTTCGAGTCCAGGCCGGGCAACTTAAAAAAGAATCACCCGAAGCGGTGATGCTTTTTTAAGTTTGTCCCCTTGAGAGAATCTTTGAGCGACCGAGCGAAAGCGAGGAAGTGGCGAGTACTCTCGACGCCAGACCGGTCAAATTTCGATTTTCTATTTTCAAAATAAAGTATAACCATGAAACAATTCACGGCAATAGTATTAGCGGCGGGAAAAGGTAAACGGATGAAGTCGTCTTTACCAAAGGTGCTTCATGGTTTAGGAGGGTATTCGTTAATACATCATGTTTTACATCAATTGGAAGGGGTAAAAAAATATGTTAAGCAGATAGTTGTAGTTTTGGGCTATGAAGGTAACGCCATTGAAAAAGAAGTTTCCAAGCGATTTACTAATATAGATTTCGTCTATCAGAAAGATTTATCGGGAACAGCCTCGGCAGTTAAGTGCGCGTTACCACGAGTGAAGCATAAAAACGTTTTAGTTCTTTGCGCTGACGCGCCGCTTATTCAAAAAAGTACATTGATTTTATTTATCTCTAAGTATTTAAGGAATAGTGTTTCTGCGGCGTTGATTTCCGCTCAGATGAAAGGGGATAATCAGTTAGGTCGAATTATTCGTGATTGTAAAGGTGATATAAAAGCAATTAAAGAAAAAAGTGAGTATTCGGTAGCGTGTAATGATAAAGAAGTGAATAGTGGGATATATTGTTTTCTTGGTGATAAGCTATTTAAAAGTTTAGAGAGAATAGCTAGAAATAATAAAAAAGGGGAATATTTTCTTACTGATGTAATTGAAATCCTTTATAAAGCCGGCGATAAAATCGGCAGTTACCTTTTGGCTGATAGTAACGAAATCTTAGGGATAAATACTCAAAAAGATATTCTTTTTGCTGAACAAATTTTGCGGGAACGGATAGTAAATGCCTTTATTGAGAAGGGTGTTAAAATTGTAGATTGGCGTAATACCTATATTGAAACCGGGGTGAAAATAGGAAAAAATACGGTAATTTATCCCTTTACCTTTATTGAAAAAGATGTTATAATTGGCAACAATTGCGTGTTAGGGCCTTTTTTACGGTTACGGTCGGGTACTAAAATTAAGAAGAATACACAATTAGGTAATTTTATTGAAATAAATCGGTCTGCGTTAGGTCAGGGAGTAACCATGAAACATTTAGGTTATTTAGGCGACGCGGACATTAAAGATAACGTTAATATTGGGGCTGGGACGGTTGTTGCTAATTATGATGGTAAGAAAAAGAATAAGACCGTTATCGGTAAAGGGGCGTTTATTGGGTGTGATACGGTTCTTGTCGCACCTGTTAAAGTAGGGGGAGGCGCTATTACTGGTGCTGGTAGCGTAATAATACATGATGTTGAGCCGAACTCTGTAGTTATCGGTGTTCCGGCGAAGGTTCTTAAAAGAAAGAAAAAAGGTTGAGTTATGGATAAAATAGTTGTGTTTAGCGGTAATGCTAATAAGGAACTGGCAAGGAAGATTTTTCGTAACTTGAAAGCAAAAGAAGGTAGCTCTTTAATCTCTCAGTTTAGTGATGGGGAAGTTCGCGTTGAAATTAAGGAAAACGTTCGTGGTAAAGACGTTTTTGTTGTTCAGTCAACGTGTTGTCCGGTGAATCATAGTTTAATGGAGTTGTTAGTAATCATTGACGCGTTAAAAAGAGCATCTGCTAGTAGGATTACGGCTGTAATTCCTTATTTTTCTTATGCTCGTCAAGATAGGAAAGACCAACCGCGGGTTCCTATTACGGCAAAGTTGGTAGCTAACCTGTTAACTGTCGCTGGAGCAAGCAGAATTCTAACTCTTGATTTACATGCCGGGCAGGTGCAGGGGTTTTTTGATATTCCGGTAGATCATCTATATGCTATAAATGTTTTTTTGCAGTATTTTAGGAAGATGAAGATTGAAGATCTCGTTATTGTTTCTCCTGATGTGGGAGGAATAAAAATGGCGAGAGCTTACGCGAAAAGATTTGGTGCCGGGCTTGCGATTGTGGATAAACGTCGAGATTCGCCAGAGGCTATTGAGGTTATGCATATTTTAGGTGAAGTTGAAGGAAAAAATGTTATTATGGTTGATGATATAGTAGCAACAGGTGGCTCTTTAGTAGGAGCGGCTAAGGCGTTAAAGAAAGCCGGTGCTAAAAAAATTTACGCGGCTATAACTCATGGGATTCTATCTAATAACGCGGTCGAAAAAATAAATAATTCGCACATTGATACATTGATAATTACGGATTCGATTTTGTTGAAAGAAGAGAAACATAGTAAAAAAATAAAAGTTATTTCAGTCGGGAGGCTTTTTGCTGACGCGATAAAACGAATTCATTTTGAAAAGTCGATAAGTGTTCTTTTTGGGTCTATCAGAAGGTAATCCCAAATATAGGAAATAAAAGTAAATTTTAGTAGCGGTTCGTATATTAATTGTTATGTATCCAGTTAGGCTTATGTAAGAGTGTAGTTGGATTGCGTCAAAGAGGTAAGGAGAAAAGGAATCATGGAGAAAGTAAAAATTGAAACTAAATTCAGAGAAAAATCAGGTAAAGAGATTGCTAAGAAAATTAGGCAGTTGGGAGAAGTCCCGGCAATTATATATGGTAAAGATACCAATATTCTTATTGAATTGCCTCTTGAGAGTTTAAGGATATTAAAGTCGATTCATTTTTCAGAGAGTACGATAATTAATATGACTATCTCAGGAATGGATAAAGGGAATGAGTTCCCAGTGCTTATTAAGGATATACAGTATCATCCTCTTACGGACAAAGTTATTCATGTTGATTTTTTGAAGGTATCTTTGACCGAGAAAATAAAGGTTCACGTTCCTTTGGTGTTTAAAGGTGAGCCTGAAGCGGTAAAAGAAGGCGCGATCGTTGAACAGGTAATACGAGAAATAGAAGTTGAAGGGTTACCGTTAGATATTCCAGAACATTTAGATGTGGATATTTCAAAGTTAGAGATAGGGCATTCTTTGCATGTAAAAGATTTAGCGGTTGATGTAAAACTTAAGATTGTAACGCACTTAGACGAGACAGTAGCAACTTTAGTCTCTAAAGTTGAAGAAGTTGAAGAAGCGGCTGATATGGAAGGTGGAGAAGTGGCTTTTTCAGGTCCTGAAGTAATAAAAGAGAAGAAAGAAGATAAAACAGCGCAATCTGAGAAAGAAGAAAAGGGTGATAAACCTAAGAAGTAAGGGGCAATTAGTCTGTGAATATTTATCCCTAAAGGGGATTTTGTTTGAGTGAAACCTATAAAGAAGATCATTTTTGGATTAGGTAATCCAGGCGCGGGATATAAACATAACCGCCATAATATTGGGTATAAAGTATTAGATAGGTTGTCTGAAGTTCGTAGCGGGGTTTCTTTTAGAAGGAAACTTAGAATAGACGCTCTTGTGACAAAGTTAGATATAGAAGGGGATGATGTTTTACTCATAAAACCCGTTACCTTCATGAATAATTCAGGGGTTTGTGTAAAAAAGACTCTAGGGGGGTATGGTGTTACCCCTGATAATATTTTGATCGTGTATGACGATATAGATTTACCTTTAGGCACGATTAGGTTTAGAGAAAAAGGGTCAGCGGGAAGTCATCGTGGTATTGATTCGATCATTGATGTTTTGAGAGAAAAAAATATTAGCCGTATACGGGTTGGTATTGGCAACGTTGGAAGAGCAGGCGATTTATCAGATTATGTTCTTTCAAATTTCACAAGAGATGAGTTAGGGCAAGTAGCATCAGTTGTTGCTAAGGCGGCTGATGCTTGTATAGATTGGGTTAAGTTTGATAATAATTATGTAATGCGAAATTATAATAGAAAACAAAGTGAAGATTGATTATTGCCCCGTACCAGAGTTTCGATAAATCGAAACACGGTACAGGGCTTAATTCGACTAACCCTTCGGCTTTTAAGTCTCAGGGAAGTCTCATTAAGGAGGAATAAGGTGGAAAGAAGTTATGAAAGTATGATGATATTAAAGGCGGGTTTGCCTGATAAGGAGAACGAAGAGGTTTTTCAAAAGATTATTAAGCGAGTTGAAGGGTTAAAGGGAAAAGTTTCTTTTTCTAAAATATGGGCGAAAGAAAAAAACTTTTTTTATCCGATTAAAGGAAGCGGTTCTGATAGGAAAAATCACTTTAAAGGTTGTTACTGGATAGTTGATTTTAAGTTAGATACAGTTAGTTTAGATGGGTTGAAAGAAACTATTCGTTTGGAAGAAAGAATATTGCGAAACCTTATTATTAAAAAGGACGAACTTATAAAATAATGATGCTGTTACATAATAGTCTCAGTGTTTGTTTTTACCGATAATTTTGAAATTGGAATTTAGGATTTGACGAGAAGGTTGTCATAATCAAGAAGATGCCATGTATGTGGCAAGGAGGTAGACGCGATATGGTTAGTTTCAACAAGGTATTTCTAGTAGGTAATTTGACAAAAGATCCGGAATTAAGGTATACTCCAACAGGGACCGCAGTAATTACATTAAGGTTAGCTGCGAATACGCCCTTTAAAGATAAAGAAGGGCAGTTGCAGAAAGATACTTGTTTTATTAATGTGGTGGTTTGGGGACAGATGGCTGAAGCTTGTAACCAGTATTTGCAGAAAGGGAGTCAGGTATTGGTAGAAGGGCGTTTGCAGTCACGTTCTTGGCAAACGGCTGAAGGGCAAAATAGAAGTATTATTGAGGTAAGAGCTGTGCGGGTACAGTTTATGTCGAGAGCGGTTAAAGAGACACAGCGCGAGGTGGATTTAAGTGATGGCCCGCAGGAATTTGCCGATGTCGAAAATGATAATAGTAAGGAGTTAGGAGAGGTTATTTGATATGATTAGTAAATTTAATAATAAGCTGGATAGTAAAAAAAGAAAGCCAAGAGTAACTGTTATTGGGCCAAAAAAGAAGTGCGTTTTTTGTGAAAAAAGTCTGGAGATTGATTACAAAAACATTGAGTTGTTGTCACGGTATGTTTCGGCTAAAGGGAAAATGCTTTCTCGTCGTATCAGTGGTAACTGTGCTAAACATCAAAGAAAAGTATCATCAGAAATTAAACGCGCGCGATTTTTGAATCTGATTCCTTATGTAGGTAGGTAGAGATAATTTATTGAGAAGGTAAAGAAACTTTAAATACTAAATCCTACTCTAAACCATAACGAAATTCGATTCAGGTTAACCCTGTATCGAATTTTATTCTGGTATAGGGCTAAACTCTAAATGAATTCAAATTATCAAAACTCAAAATTTATTTTGAATATTTGGATTTTGGGTTTATTTAGGATTTAGAGTTTGTTTTTTAGAGTTTTTCATTAGGAGGTCTAAAATGGAACTAGTTCTTCTTCAAGATATACCAAAATTAGGTAAAGAAGGGGCGATTGTAAAAGTTAAAGAAGGTTACGGTCGCAATTATCTTATCCCTAAAGGTTTAGCTTTAAAATCAGAAAAAGCAAGTTATAAAAAGATTGAAGAATTAAAAAAATCTAAAATTAAAGCAGCGCATCGTTTAAAGGGTAAGTTCGTTGAAATAAAGGAGAAGTTAGAGGCTATTTCGTTAACGATAACTTCTGAAGTTAAGGAAAACGATGATATTTATGGGTCGATTAGTGAAATCCAAATTTTGAAGATGTTAGATGAAGAAGGAATAAAGTTAGATAGAGGTGTCATTGGATTAGAGGAGCCGATTAAAAAATTAGGGGTTTATAATTTAGTCGTAAAGCTTTGCGCTGATGTAGACGCGAACCTTCGTGTTTGGATTGTAAAGAAGTAGAAAAAAATAGAGATTTGTACGGTTTCAGTAAAGGTCACGTAACGGTTATTTAAAGTAAATAAAATAAAGGGTGAAACTAGAACCTTTATGGAAGTATTAAGTTCTCCTCAACAATTAGATAAGATTCCTCCACAAAATATCGAAGCGGAAATGGCGACGTTGGGAGCAATGCTGATCAACGAAGATATTATTCCGGAAATCCTCGAAGTTATAAGTTCAGAATCATTTTATAAAGAAGAGCATCAGATTGTTTTTTCCAGTGTTGTTGCTTTATTTGACGCAAGAAGAAAAATTGATATTTTAACCGTATCAGAAGATTTAACTAAAAAGAAAGAACTTGATAAAGTAGGCGGAGCTACGTATCTTACGAATTTAGCTGATTTTGTTCCATCCTCATCTAACGCGGCGCATTACGCGCGTATTGTTCAGGAAAAGAGTATTATGCGGTTTTTACTGAATAGCGCGAATAGAATAACTTCGTTAGTATATAGGGGAGAAGAAGATGTTAATAGTATGTTGGATAAAGCTGAAAAGTTGATTTTTGATATAAGTGACAAGCGTTCCCAAGGAGGTTACGTTCATATAAAGGATATTATAAAGGATGGAATAGAACTTATTGAATCCTTGTATCATAAAAAGTCGCATATTACAGGTATTCCTACAGGCTTTAAAGATTTCGATCTTAAAACAGCAGGGTTACAGAAAGGTGATTTAATGATTGCTGCCGGTCGGCCGTCTATGGGTAAAAGCGCTTTTGTTACTTCTATTGCTGAACACGTTGCTGTTGAAGAGAAAATTCCCGTGGTGATTTTTAGTTTAGAAATGTCTAAAGAGCAGCTTATGCAAAGATTTTTGTGTTCACAGGCAAAGGTGGACATTCATAAGTTACGAACGGGGTTTCTTGCTCCGTCGGAATGGCCTATTTTAACCAGCGCGGCTGGTCGTTTGTCAGAAGCGCCGATTTTTATTGATGATACGCCGGCAATAAACGTTTTTGAATTACGCGCTAAAGCAAGGCGCCTTAAAGCTCATTATGATATTCAGCTTGTAGTAGTTGATTATTTACAGTTAATTAGAGGGTCACGAAAAGGCGATAGTCGTCAGCAGGAGATTTCAGATATTTCGCAGTCGTTAAAAGCGTTAGCGAAAGAATTAAGCGTGCCGGTTATCGCGATAAGCCAGTTATCTAGAGCGGTTGAATCTCGTTCTGACCACCGGCCGATGTTATCTGATTTACGAGAGTCGGGAGCTATAGAGCAGGACGCTGATTTGGTTGTTTTGCTTTTAAGAGAAGAATATTACAATCCTACTCCGGAAAATAAAGGTATGGCTGAATTGATTATCGCGAAACAACGAAACGGTCCTGTAGGTAGTTTAAAGTTAGGATTTATAAAAGAGTTCATGAAGTTTATAAGTTTAGCGAAGAGGCGAGAAGAGTAAGTAGTTCAGCGTTATCGGAAGGTTAAAATAGACCGCAATAGAAAAAAATTTTATTTTTGAACATGGGAACATTAGACCGCATTGGAGTTTTCTCTTTTTTTAGTTTTCAATGCCTAATGTTCCAATGTTCTATTTTTGCGGAGCAAAAATAAGGGGGGCTTATGGAGTTGACTTTGGTTGAGAAAAAACTTATAATGAATACCATGCGTAAATGTTTTTTTACTTTAGTTTGTTTGTTTTTTGGGATTGGCGCGTTTGCTCAGGATAATATTTATCTTGTAAATGTCGAAGGCAATAAAATTGTTAGTAAAGCGACTATTATTTCGCGAATAAAAATCCGCGCGGGTCAACTTTATAATGAGAATGTTGTTAATAAAGATATAAAAAACCTTTACGCGACAGGTTTTTTTGAAGCGGTTGTTGCTGAAAAAGAGGATTCGCCGGATGGGATTATACTAATTTTTAAAGTTAAAGAAAAACCGGTCTTAAAGAAAATTATTATCCAAGGCGCTCAAATGATACGTAAACAAAAGATTATAGATTTTATCGATGTAAAAGAAGGATCGTTTGTTGATGAATACTCGTTAAAAGAAACTGTTTCAAAAATAAAAGATATGTACAGTAAAAAAGGATTGACGCAGACTTCTGTAACGTATAAGTTTGAGCAGCTAGAAACTAAGAATGAAGCCCAAGTAACTTTTATTATTGATGAGAAGCGCTCGATAAAGGTTATAGGTGTTGAGATAAGGGGCAATAATAATATATCCAGCCGTAGAATTAAACGGGTAATGAAAACTAAGAAAGCATGGTTGTTAAATAGAGGCGCGTTTAAAGATGATTTACTTAATGATGATGTGAAAAGACTCAGCGATTTTTATAAAATGGAAGGGTTTGGTGATATAGAAGTTAATACCAATGTTGAAACTCAAGATAACGGAGTACGTGTAATCGTAGTTATAAATGAAGGGAAACGATATCATATAGGAAGAATTCGAATAGAAGGCAACCGTGATGTTTCTCTTGATAAGGTTACGGCGGCAATGCAATTTAAAGTTGACGATGTGTTTAGTGAACAGGTTATTTATGAAGATGCTTCCCGGATACGAGAAGTGTACATGGATAAAGGATATATCTTTTCTCAGGTTGATCCGTTTAGTTATTTTAATATTGAAACGCAGAAAGTAGATGTAACATATAAAATTGTAGAAAATCAGGTTGCTTATGTAGAAAAGATAGAGATTAAGGGTAACGCAAGGACAAAGGATGAAGTAGTTAGGCGAGAACTGCGTATTTTTCCCTTGGATAAGTTTGATGGTAAGAAGATAAGAATCAGTAAAGAGCGTCTTGAAAATCTAGGCTTTTTTGAAGAAATAAGGTTTGGTACAGAGCCGGGGTCTAAGCCCAATTGGATTGATTTGGTTATAGATGTTAAAGAAGCCAAGACGGGGTATTTAAGCTTTGGCGGTGGATATAGTTCTATTGATGAGTTTATCGGGTTCGTTGAAGTAAGGCAGCGCAATTTTGACTATAAAAATCTTTCTACATTTACTGGTGGCGGTCAGGACTTAAGTATCACAGGTAGTTTTGGAACTGTAACCGAACAGTATCAAGTAAGTTTTACTAACCCTTGGATTTTTGACCAACCGCTTAGTTTTGGTCTTGACGGATATAAGAAAGGGCATAAACGTGAAGCGGATGTTGGGTATGCTTATGAAGATCAAATCTGCGGTGGCGCGATGCATTTAGGTAAAGAATTTACAGATGATTTAAAAGGAGGTCTCACGTATAGGTATGAACAGGTACAGATTAGTGATGTTGTTAGCGATGCTGCTCAAGAGCTTAAAGATGAAGCTGGAAAAAATAATTTAAGCGCTGGTGAAACTAGTTTAACGTTTGATACACGGAATAATGTTTTTGCTCCGTCAAAAGGGATTTATTACTATAATAGTTTTCAGGTAACCGGTGGCCCTTTTGGAGGAACAAAAGATTTTACTAAATATTTTTCTCAGTTAAGTTTATATTTTCCTTTAATTAGAAAATCAGTTATTGAGTGTAAGTTAAGGGCTGGAATAGCTAGTACGTTTGATAATACCGATAAAGTGCCTATTTATCAGAGGTTTTTTGCCGGAGGTTCTTCTACAATTAGAGGCTATCATGAACGAAAGGTTGGGCCTATTGATTCGTTGACGGATGATCCGATTGGCGGAGAATCTATGTTTGTGGGTAATTTAGAGTACACTTATCCTTTAGCTGATTTTATTAAATTGGCATCGTTTTTTGATACAGGAAATGTATGGGCCGAATCTAATGAGTTTTTAAGTGGCGGCCTTAAATCAAGTATAGGGTTAGGTTTAAGAGTTAAGACTCCTATAGGACCGGTTAGCGTGGATTACGGGTGGCCGTTGAGCACCGAACCAGGAAAAGATGGTAAAGAGGGGCGGTTTCATTTTAGTGTAAGTAGAGGATTTTAAATAGCGTAGAGCGGATAGCGTTTAGCGTATAGAAAAATCAGAATAGAGTTTTTTATCCGCTACCCGCTAAACGCTAGAATAATAGGAGGGTAAAAAATGAAGAAGTTTTTTTTGTGTTTAGCGATTTTAGGGTTAATAGTTCCTTTTAATACGTTTGCTAATAGTGACATTAAAATTGGATATGTTAATGTTTTTGATGTTTTTGATAAATATTCAAAAACAAAAGAGTATGATGATGCTTTAGAGACAGTAAAGGATAAGAAAGAAGTAACGCTGAATAAAAAGAAAGATGAAATAGAAAAAATGCAGAGTAAGTTAAGTTTACTTAAACCTCAAGAACAGGAAGAGAAACAAGCTGAAGTTGCCGCGGAAATAGAGAGCTATCGTAATTTGGAAAGAGAAATTTATATTGATTTAAAAAAAGATAGAGACGAAAAAATGAAAGAGATTCTAGAAGATATTAATTTAGTAGTAAAAGATTACGCTAAAAAAAACAAATTTGATTTAATCATTAATGAAAACGCTGTTCTTTATGGAGAGAAAATTATGGATATATCTTCAGATATATTAAAAATCATGAATGAGAGGTATAAAAAGTGAAAATGACTCTAGGAGAAATCGCGAAGTTGATTGACGGAGAGGTTGTTGGGGATCCGGAAATTGTTATTACAGGAATATCAGGAATAAATGAATCTAATAAAGGGGATATAACCTTTTTAGCTAATCCTAAATATTCGGTATTAATGAAAACTACTAGGGCCTCAGCAGTAATTACTTCTACGGATGTTTGTGATTTTTCTAAGCCGGTTATAAAGACAGATAATCCTTCTTTAGCTTTTGCTAAGGTTGTGGGCGTAGTTGTTTCTAATAATATCAGGCATCCTAAAGGCATACATGCTGGGGCGGTGATTTCGCCGGAAGCAAAAATTGGTAAAAATGTTGCTATTGGAGCGGGCGCCATTATTGAAGATGGTGCCATTATTGGAGATAATACTATTATTTATGGGAATTGTTATGTGGGGTATAACGCTAGAATCGGGAACAATTGTCTTATTTATCCAAATGTTACGGTAAGAGAGCGGGTTGAAATTAAAGATAGAGTGATTATTCATTCTGGAACGGTTCTGGGTAGTGATGGATTTGGGTTTGCTATGATGAAGGGTGTCCAAGAGAAAATTCCTCAAATAGGGACAGTGGTAATTGACGATGATGTTGAGATAGGGGCTAATGTTACTATTGATCGGGCGCGGTTTGATAAAACAGTTATTGGAAAAGGGACGAAAATTGATAATCTTGTGCAGATTGCTCATAATGTGATTATTGGTGAAAATTGTATTATTGTCGCGCAAGCAGGTATTTCTGGAAGTACGACATTAGGTAAAAACGTAATTTTAGCGGGACAAGCGGGACTCGTGGGTCATATTCGTGTTGGTGACGGCGCTATTGCCGCGGCTCAAGCAGGTGTTACTAAATCAATACCTCCGTATACGAAAGTATCAGGGTATCCAGCGAAACCTCATGATATAGCTAAAAGAGTAAACGCTTGTATTCAAAAGTTGCCAGTACTGTATAAGAAAATAAATCAGCTAGAAAAGAAAATCATTGAATTAGAAAATAAACTTAGGAGTAATCAAAATGGATAAGCAAAAAACAATTAATTCAAATATGTCATTTGAAGGAACAGGTCTGCATACAGGGAAGCATACAAAAATAGAATTAGTACCCGCGGCGTCTAATACCGGAATAGTTTTTTTTCGTAAAGATAAACCCCAATCTTCTATAATAAAAGGAGATTTTTATTCTTTGTTAGACGTCCAGAGGTTTCCTCGGCGTACTTCTGTTGGGGTAGACGGTGTGTATGTTCATACAGTTGAACATATTATGGCAGCGCTGCATCTTTTACGAATTGACAATGTACAAATAAATGTTTGGGGGGAAGAAGTTCCAGGGTTAGACGGTAGCGCTAAAGAATTTGTTGATAAGTTAAAAGAAGTCGGAAGTAAAGAGCAGGAGGCTTATCGAAGTTATTTGATAGTTAAAGAACCGATATGGGTCCAAAAGGGGGATGCTAGTATAGTTATATTACCGTATTCGGAATCAAGAGTATCTTACGCATTAAACTATGATAATCCTTTGATTGGCGCAGGGTATGTAGATATCAAGTTGAATGGAAAATTAGAGACAAACTTGTATGAATCGAGAACTTTTTGTCTGGAAGAAGAGGTTAAGCCTTTGTTAGACATGGGGTTAGGCAAAGGGTCTAATTATGAAAATACTTTAGTGATTTCAAAAACAGGGGTGGTTAAGAATCAGTTAAGGTTTCCTGATGAGTTTGTGAAACATAAATTATTAGATTTAATCGGCGATTTATATTTAGCCGGACCGGTGAAAGGTTATGTTATCGCGATAAAGAGCGGGCACGCTTTAAATATTAGTTTACTTGAAAAGTTGCGTCGGTATAAGGAAAAAATTACTAGCGCGGGTGTGGGATCGGGTGTTCAGTATGTTCCTAGTGGTGGAGAACTAAATGCTGAAGAAATAATGAAAATATTGCCGCATCGATATCCTTTTCTTCTTGTTGATAGAGTGATTTCTATGGAGAAAGGTAAAAAAGCGACAGGGATAAAGAATGTTACAATGAATGAATATTTTTTCCAGGGTCATTTTCCTGGAAAACCGGTTATGCCGGGAGTATTGATTGTTGAAGCGATGGCTCAGGTAGGCGGAGTACTTATGCTTGCTTGTGAGGAACATCGAGGGAAACTCGCTTATTTTTTAGCGGCAAATAACGTTAAATTTAGAAAAACTGTTGAACCGGGAGATCAGTTGGTTATTGAAGTTACAGCAGGAAAAGTTAAAACTAAGTCCGGGACTGTTTATGCTAAAGCTTTTGTTAATAATAAGTTGGTCGCGGAATCAGACCTTATGTTTGCATTGGTAAAGTAATGGCTACAAAAATTCATCCTACAGCAATCGTTAGTAAGTCCAGTTATTTAGATGAAAATGTAGTAGTTGGGTCGTATGCTATTGTTGGTGATAATGTAAAAATTGGAGCGGGAACAGTTCTTGATTCTTTTGCTCAGGTTATAGGCTATACGCGAATTGGTAAAAATTGTAAGATTTTTTCATCGGCGGTAATTGGCAGCGCTCCACAGGATTTAAAGTATAAGGATGCGAAAAGTTACATTATTGTTGGAGATAACAATCAAATAAGAGAGTTTGTTACAGTTAATCCTGGAACAGATGAAGGCTCAAAGACTGTTATTGGTAGTGATAACTTACTTATGGCGTATTCTCATATTGCTCACGACTGTTGTGTTGGCAGTGGAAATATCTTAGCTAATGGGACAACGTTAGCCGGATATGTAACAATAGAAGATAAAGTTGTTATTGGCGGGCTTGTCGCGGTGCATCAGTTTTGTCGTGTAGGGACTTTTTCTATAGTTGGCGGGTGTTCTAAAGTTGTTCAGGATATACCTCCTTATTCAGTGTGTGATGGTCATCCTGCCGGGGTATATGGAATTAATTTAGTAGGGTTAAGAAGGGCTAAATTTTCTACTCAGGCAATAAAAAATTTAAAAACCGCTTTTAAAATTCTTTTTTTTCAAGGACATTCAGTATCAACAGCGAAAGATATGTTAAAGGCGAATAATCTTTCTTCTCCCGAGATTGATTATTTAGTTGAATTTATTGCTACGTCAAAAAGAGGTATTCGACGGCATAAAATGAAGATTGATAAGATTGGTAGTTAGACTGTTTCCGAGAAATTTCATGTTTAATCGCTGTAATCAAAATTCAATCTGTGTAATCAGGGAGAGTTGAATTTTGCAACAGTCCCATAAGAGGAATTCTTTTATAATGAGATTAGGTCTTATCGCTGGTAACCGGCTTCTGCCACTAATTCTTTCCCAGAAAATCAAAGAATCAAATAAAAATTGTCAAATAGTTGCTGTGTGTTTTAAAGGCGAAACAAGGCCGTCTATATCTAAGTATGTTGATAAAACATATTGGATTAAAGTAGGCCAATTGGCTCGGCTTCGCCAAATAATGAAAGAGGAGAAGGTTGTTGAGTGGATTATGGCGGGGCAAATTAATCCTATGCGAATCTTTAAACGGCGGGTTTGGGATGATGAGTTAGTTTCTTTGGTTGATAAATTAGAAGATTTTCGGCCGCATAATATATTTTTTGAGATAATTAATTATTTAGAAAACCAAGGTATAAAGTTTTTAGATTCTACGTTATACTTACAGGATTGTCTGTCTGGCGAGGGGGTAATGAATAATTTACTTTTAAGTGGTGAGCAAGAAAAAGATATTGAGTTTGGTATAAAAGTAGCTTCTCGATATGTGGATTTGGATGTTGGTCAGACTATAGTTGTAAAGAAGCAAAGTGTTGTAGCGTTAGAGTCTTTGGAAGGAACCAATGCTACAATTTTACGAGGAGGCCGGTTGGCCGGCAGGGGAGCTACGGTATTTAAGTTTAGTAAAACTAATCAGGATTTACGGTTTGATGTTCCTGTTGTTGGAATTGGAACATTAAAGTTATTGAAAGGGATAGGCGCAGCTGCTTGTGTTCTTGAGAAGGAAAAAGTAATAATTTTAGAGAAACAAAAGTTTTTATCTTTAGCCAGAAAATGGGATATTCTTATAATTGGAAGAGACAAATCATAAAATAAATTGAGGGGTTTTCTTCCAAAGGGTGAATAAAGAGATAATAATTGTAGGGGCGTCGCTGGTCTGCGCCCGATTATTAATTATAATTAAAACATAATCATGATTCGGCATAATAACGTCAATAATTTATTTTACGGGCGTAGACCAGCGACGCCCCTACGACTAATCATTTTTATCTTTGCTGTGTGTTTTGTTTTGTCTCAGGCGGTGGCGGGAAATTTAGATAATTATCTGGATTTAGCGGCTATTTTTAAAGAGAATGGCGAATATCAAAAAGCGATAGAGATTCTAGAGCCTCTTTGTAGGGGGCTTGAGTCGGATAGAGTAAGCCAACTTCTTGGGAGGTGTTACTATTTAAAAGGTAAAGCTAAAGTGGCACTTAATTTTCTAAATGAGAAAAAAAATAAAGATTGGCATGACTATTTATATTTAGGGTTGGTTTATGAGGATCTAAATAAAATGAGTCTTGCTCAGAGCAGTTATTTAGAATCCATAAAGATTAAGAAAAACAGTATCTCGTTGTATCGGTTGGGTAAAATATATTTTGGTAACGGTCAATACAAAAAAGCAATAAGCAGTTTTAGGGATGTATTGGATATTGATTCCAGCATAAAAATAGCTAATTATTATCTAGGCTTATGTTATCTGGAGGAGAATGATTTTAAAGAAGCGTATAATTGTTTTTTGAAGACAATAAATTTTTACCCCAACAATATTGAGGGTAGAGAAAAGATGGAAATAGTCAAAAAGAAATTAGGAGAAAAATTTTTTTCTGAAAAGGAAGAAAAAAAGAAAGAGGTACGCCAGACTGTTAAGTTTGTTCCCTATAAACGGGATAAAATTGCTCCCATGATAAAGGTAGCAGTAGCAAAAGATTTAAGTGAGTTTACGTTTAAAAACAATGATAAGTTTTTTGTTTCTGATGGGGGCGCGGTGTTTGAATGTGAAGAAAATAAGTTTTATAAGGTTGTGTTAAAGAAAAGTTTAACTCTTTGTGATGGTGATAGCGGTAGGGTTTATCAAGAGTTTAGTTGGCCCCTTAAAATTTATGTGAAAGGTAGCAATCAGCAAAGTGTAGAGGATATTTTCGTAAATGAAGAGTATTATCCGTTTTATATATTGGATCTGGTTTATGGCGAGGGTGATTTTTGGCATAAACAGGTTGATATGGCTTATAGAGGCGATTTAGAAATAATAGTGAATAACGATAAATTAACGATTGTTAATCTGGTAAGTTTAGAAGATTATTTGTACGGAGTGTTATCCGCGGAAATTCCCGCGGCGTCAGGTGATGAGGCTCTAGCCGCGCAGGCGGTTGCCGCGCGTACAATCGCTTTCAGGAATTTAGGGCGGCATAGAAAAGAGGGGTATGATTTTTGCGCGGATGTACATTGCCAAGTTTATAAGGGGATATCGGCAGAAACGCCAAAGACGACACGGGCGGTTTGGGCTTGTCGAGGACAAATTATGGTTTGTAATGGAGAACCGATAGAAGCTTTTTATCATGCTAATTGTGGCGGATGTTTGTGTTCAGATGTGTTTGGCCAACGGGATTATTTAGTAAGTAAGTTTGATTCTTTAAGCCCTAGGGATATATCAGAATTTGGAGCGTATCAGGAAGAAGAGTGGTTTCATCAGGTACCGGATACATTTTGTCAGGGAGAAAAGGGCAGTTTCAGGTGGCAAAGAATTTATGATGAAGATGATTTTGCCTTTACGTTTGGATTTCCTTTAAGCGAAATTAAGTCCATAACATTTTTAGATAAGGGTGATGGGTTTCGTTATAAAAAATGCGCGGTATCGGCAAAAGAGGATATGATTCTTGACCGGGGGTTAAAAATAAGAAATTATTTTGATAAGTTAAGAGGCAGCGCGTTTAAGTTAGAAGAGAAATTTTCTGAGCAAGGAAGACGAAAAATGCTTATTTTTTGGGGGGCAGGGTTTGGTCATGGCGCCGGGTTATGTCAGGAGGGAGCGATTAATCAGGCTAAGAAAGGGTATAAATATAAAGAGATTTTGCAACATTATTATCCTAATACGCGGGTGAAGGTTGTATACTAATTTAGGGCCAAGGGCCAGAAATTTTAAATTTACCAATTACCATTTTTAAATTAGCATTTAAGGAGTTGATATTTAGAAATTTAAAATGCTAATTGATAAATGATAAATTTAAAATGATAGAGGGGGGCAAGGGATAAGAGAGGATTCGATTTCGCAGGCGTTGGATTTACCTAATACTTCTTGCCATATTTCTTTGGTTTCCATGCATAAATATATAGGCGTTTTTTTATCATGCTTGTGTATTTCTTGTATCATCGTTTTATAAATTTCTTTCCTTAAAAATTCAGGGTATCTCAGCTTTTTATCTTCTCCTAAAAGTAATTCGCCGTAGAAGATATTGCTTTGTGGAAATCTTAGTTCAACAGCGGTTTTTAGTTCGCGGTTTGACCGCAACGTTCCTAAACTTATCCAGGCTAACGGCGGTTTGATTTGTGAATAAATTTTAGTTATAACCTCAGAGTATAGCTCTTGCCAGTTTTTGGAATATATTATAGGGTCAAAATGAAAAGCTATTTTGTATCCTTTATCTTGAATTTTTCTTGCCGCCTCAAGGCGTTGATTAGTTGACGGGGCGCCCAATTCTTCGTTATTAGAGATAGCCGCGGGATTTAGTGACCAGGAGATGACAATGTTTGGTGACGGCGGGATTTTTAGAATGTTTTCGATGTTTGCGCTTTTTGTTTTTAGTTCAAAGAGTAAATTTTTTTCTTTGAAGTAAGGAATTAGTTTTGTTGAGTACTCGGTTATATGGTCAAGGGCTAAAGAGTCGCAATATTCACCGGTTCCGATGCGTATGGGTTTTTTTAAGTCTTTTATAAAGGTATCTAATTTTGTGAAAAAGGTATCTAAATTAGCTGGTAGAATAATACCAGGAAAGTTTGTATATTTTTGTAGAAAGCAGTAAGAACAGTCGTAAGGGCAGCCAAACCCTAAATTGAATATCCAGTACCCGCAGCGAAGATGATCTTTGGTACAGGGACAGGATTTTATGAAATCCCATTTTTCATTAATTATGAAAACGAGAGGTTTTTTAAGTTGAGAAATTGTGAATTTTTTAATTTTTAAATACGAGCTATAACAGGCGAGCTTTTCTATTTCGATATCGGGGAAATTTTTTCTAAAATTATTCACTAAGTAACTATCTTTAACTGATTCTTCAACAAATACTTTTAAAGGACGAAATTCTGATTTTACCTGCCAGTTATCCGTCAGGGGCGGGCGTAAGTTTGATAAATAAACGTTTTTTGTGTCTATTTTTTCGTTTTTTGAAGTTATTGGAAACCGGCGTTTTATAAGGAGGTCTTTAATGACAATAAATTTATTTTTTCCGGTAAGTTTATCTAAGTTAGGGCTTGTTTTTAAGGAAGCGATGATATCGAGTAAGGATATATTTTCGCGTCTTATTATTTCATGAATCAGCCGTTCTATATCGCGAAGCTGATTCTTATTAGGATGAAAGAAAAAGTTGTTTTCAATAATTTGTATTAATGGTTCAAACATATTTTGCTATAAGGTTTTTATAAGCGGTTACTTCGTCAGTTTTTCCGCGTTTTTTTGCTCCAGCTATATAAATATAACATTTATTTTGTAATTCAGCTAGCGCGCGTATAAAATCTTCTTTTTTTAAGGGGGCGGTGTCCAGAAGATTAGTTAACGCCTGAATTCTGAATCTATCCATTGCCGGGTATTTTTTTGATAGTTGGTTATCATGACCGCCTTCTTTAAGGGTAAGGTATTGAGGAATAAGATATATGGGGAATTGCCAAGTTAGGCGTAACAAAAAATCATAATCTTCGCAGGTGGGCAAAGTTTCATCAAATATGCCGACTTTTCTAAATATGTCTTTTTCAATTGCCATTGTTGAGAGACTTACGCAACAGAGTTTTAGAACCTGTTCGAATACAATTCCGTGAGGTTTTTTATGATAGATTTTTTGCGGGAGTATTTGTTTGTTTCTATACCAAATTTCTTCTGTATGAAAAATTTTATAGGCGGTATGTTTTTTTATATGGTTATACATTATTTGTAGTTTTTCTGTTTGGAATCGGTCGTCAGAATCAAGAAAACATATATAATTGCCTTGCGCCTGAGTAATTCCGTTGTTTCTGGCGGCTGATACTCCTTTGTTTTGTTGGTAGGTATAGCGCATTTTTGTTGAAGGTATATGTTTGTAATAAGAGGCGATTAATTTTTGTGTCTTATCGTCTGATCCGTCATCGATAATTATTAATTCAAAGTCACTAAAAGTTTGGGATAGCACTGAGTCTATAGCAATCTTTAAGAATTGGGCGCGGTTATACGTGGGAATTATTACGCTAAAAAAAGGTTTATTCATGTTAGATTAGTTCGTTTTCATAGGTTATGGAGGATTTATAAAACTCGTTAAAGTTCGGCACAATATAAAAGATTTTATTCCTGTATTTGTTTTTATGATGCAGTGTTTTTATTGTTTTTTCTAAATCTTTAGCAAAACTCAAATAGGTTAGTTCGTTTGAGTAAACATTAGCTAGTTTTTTAGCGGTGTTAGCGTTTATATATTTTTTAATTCTATGTAAAATTTCATCAAAATTGCCCATTTTATGGTGATATAGTTCAACGTCAACTTCGGTTATTTCTTTGGGCATAATGTTCATGATATCTTTAAACGACGAAATATAAGGGATAAATGGCCCTATATGAAGGCGTAATGATATATTATGTTTTATAATTTCTTTTATTGTGTTTAATCTTTCTTCTATCAAAGGAGACTTTTCTTCTAGCAGCTGTATTATTTTGTTAGAAGTACAGTTGAAAGTAAAGTATATTTTGTTTTTCGGGTTTCGCGCGATTAATGGCAGATAATTTTTTATGAGATGAGATTTTGTTAGGATAGTGTAAGGTATTTTTCGCGCGTTTAATATTGTTAAGATATTTTCACTTATTTTGTAGGTTTGGTCCTGGTATTGAAAACATTCAGTAATTGACCCTAATAAGACTCGGGAAGGATTTTTATATGTTAATTCTTTTTCTAAGCAAAGGGCGGCGTTAATTTTTACGCCTAACGATTTTTTAACGTCGTTTTTTTCTATATTCTTATTGAATTGGCCGTAACAATAGAGACAGTTAAATTCACATCCTCTGTATGGATTGATTACGTAATCAGCAAGGCTTATTTGTGTCGGCGATAATATTTTTTGAGTAGTTATATGTTTTATTTCCATAAAGGTGTAATTTCCGTATAAATAGGCTGTTATTACGCGGAATCGGTATTATATCAGAAAAATTCCCGAAAAAAAATTAAAATTTTTGAAAGAATTTCCGTGTTTTTTTCGTCTATATAGGTGAGGGGAAGTAAGGGTTTTTTTTGAGTGGTTATTTTTGGTACATATGATATATTAAAAAAGACATCCTATAAGGAGTCAAGATAAAAAAAGACGAATTTTCAAAGAGCGTTCATTGATAATTAAGTCGGCATAAAAACACGTTCAGGGCGATAGACATCACCAGACTTGAGCATGCTTAAACATAACTGAGCTAATTTTTTAGCTACGGAAATAAGAGCTTGTTTGCCAGTTTTACCTTGAGATACTTTCTTATGGTAAAGACTTC
>JAHISK010000156.1 GCA_018818105.1 Candidatus Omnitrophota bacterium
CTTCTCTAAATCCATTAAGGATAAAATAATCTTTACGCGTCCCACTAAAGCCCGAGCGATCATCACCGACCAATTTTCAAAATATAAATCTTTTTCTAACCACTTAGTGAATATTTGATGGCTACACCTTCCCTTTATCAACTGTTTTCTAAACTTAACCTTATCAACAAAAGGATTTTCAATTAACCGGCTAAAAACTTCCAGCCGATATGCTTCTTTATACGGCGCACGAAATTCTTTACGCGCTGCTTCCCATGATTTACCGTTTAAAATTGTTCGGGTCAAATAATATCTAAAAGCAATAAGCGTTCCCGAAAATCTTGATTTCACCCTTAACTCTTCCTCAGTTATATTAAAACTATCCAAAGCTATAATGACTGGAAGCGCTTGTTTATCAAAATCATACTCGATCGGCGAAGAGCTGTTGTCTGAATGAATAGTGATTTTTGTTTGGTGGTTTGTGTTTAGTGGTTCGCGGATAGCGGAAGACTGACGGCTGATAGCTGAAGAAACGGGGGGGGCTGTTTGAGGGTTATTTAATAACGCATCTACTTGTTGATACAACGCTTCTTCATCTCCATTATTATCAATACTCATAGCGAGTACATTGTCACTTATTCTACTTAATAAAAGAAACTCTTTTAATAAATCAAATATTCTCCCTATTAACTGCGGACTCTCTCCTCTCTTTAGATCCTTTTCACGCATTCTCTGCCTTCGCAACACCTCATCACAAACAGTACCCCATACCTCATCTAATGAATCATCTAACCCTAAATCGCCCACATAAGCACAATCAATAAATTGAACCAATTCTCCCTTAGAAATATCAGTAATATTACTAAATATTATTAACTCTTCAAATGAACTGTAATAATATACGTGCCTGCTTATTAACCAATATTGCAAAAAATTCAAAACAATATTATTCCTTCTTAAAATATCTATAGCGAAATACTCGTGGCTAAGTTCATCGAATATATAATCGGCCAACTTATCTCGATTATAAGCATCAAACACTTTCTCTGTGTCCAAAATATACTCTATTAATTTATAATAAATAGCCTCCCCTGCCTGGTCGATATCGGGATGATACTTTTTGTCTTTACCTAACAAATATCCACAAACATAAACTTTACCAGGGCTAACACCAATATATTTGGTCAATAAATCTCTTCCAATAGTAGCTATTTCTCTTGTCTGCTCTAAAGTGAGATGACCAAAGTCATTTAAATCATGCACAGCCGCCGCTTTCGCAGCATCTTCTAAAACTTTACCGCCTAAACCCATAACTTCAGCTACTCGATTAAAAAATATCGCCGTCCGCCAAATATGGTTACGGTTAAAGCTCTTCTGGACTAAATCCTTTATTTGCGGTAAAGTTAATTCCGATAAATACCGCATTGCCACCGGTGACGCCGCTCTTTTTAACACATCTAAATACCCTGGATGCTCCATTATATATTTATACGCTTCATATGTCGTTAACATCCAATTCTTGTGTTTCTTATCATTTATCGCTCGCCTTATAGCGGCCGGGATTACCCCTGCCTCAAACGGATTATCCATAATATCAAACCTAACTACTCCCTCATCCATTACCTCTATCTTATCCGCGTCTGTTTTAGGATTAAATACCGGCGCCTGTGGTACCTGCCCTCTTTTTACAAACACTCCTACTACTTTATGCTTGTCCGGATTAAACCCGTATCTTCGCGCGATCACGTTCTCCAATAACTTATTGATCGTATCGTTTTTCCCTCTTTCATTGAACCGACGATAATGACTTCCTTCTGTTATATAGTATACCGTTATCCTCTTATCCGGATTTAAACTAAATATCCTAAACGCATAGTCTTCCCGGTCCCTTGCATATCTCTCCTCACCGTTCTTCATCGTTACATGATCTATCATTTTATTCTTCAAATCGCCTATATCACTAAACGTCATTAACGGCTCAAACACACGCATCATCGCTCTCACCATCTCATATCGCCACTCCATCGTCGCCCCTAACTCCGGATTATCATCATCTACTCCTACTGGCGCATATAATATCTTGTCTAACTTATATTCGCCCATAGCTTTTAACCCCTTCAGTATATGCACTATACTCAATGGATTTGCTGCTGTACATACTACTCCTATCTTTAGATCATCTCCTTTTACATACTGCGGAAATAAATCAGCCGGCTGTTTATATTCCTGCTCTCGATCAACGCATAACCTTACATCGTCTAACAAAAAGGCATGAATACGACCGCTTATTAATTGATGATCTATTTCTGTTAAAAAACTTTGTCCACATCTTAATATTCGCCGACTCATCTCACTACTATCTACACTTAACACCTTATTTAATTGTTCTAAACTCTTGCATATCTTTCTAGCTACCATCCTAGTCACAAAATGCTGGAACAATATACTAGGCGTCCTTCTTACCGCTGACGACGCTTTTAAGTTGTCTAAAAATCCTTTGTGTTTCATTATGTACTTATACGACTCGTACGGCGTTAATATCCAGTTCTTCGGATCCGTTCCTTTCGCCGCGTCTCGTATCTTCGTCGATGATACATCTATCGCTAACGGATTATCTATTGTTACAAATTCTATTAACCCCTGCTCCATTACCTCTATCTTATC
>JAHISK010000019.1 GCA_018818105.1 Candidatus Omnitrophota bacterium
CGACGATAGTGTGGGAATCTGTGGGATAAATTATTTGTTTCTCCATTTTTTTCAATAATTTGGAAATCACCCCTTCTCACCCCTCAATTCTATACATATTTAATTTGGGAACAGATGCGACCATAATTTGGTAACGCACACATAATACCCTAAACATCTCTATGCTGATGCTGTTAAAAAGTATAAATTAAAGGACAAGGCATGCCTTGTCCCTACAAGATTGTTAAAAATTTATGTAATCATCGACATCAATAGGCAAATGTAAAACTTCCTTGATATGTTTTATTCTAGGCGCGGTAAAAGGGTGGGTTCTAAAATAAGAAATGGGACGTAATTCTTTCTTTCCTTCTTTATAAAGCTTCTCTAATACCGCTATTCCCGCCTTTGGGTTAAACTCCGCGCCTCCAGCGTACTGAACTGCCAAATTATCAGCGCAAAACTCATCTTCTCTAGAATACCCTACCATAATCTGAGCTAACGCGAAACTTAACCCTTGAGAAAACTGAGGATCAGAACTCACTCCTTTAGACGCAATAAGCGCAAGATTATATCCCATAGCCGCCTGCAGCCTTTTTATGCTATGCCGGGAAACTATATGACCTACTTCATGAGCAAGCACAAAAGCAAGCTCATCATCATTTAATAAATCAAGAAGTCCTTTATAAATATAAACGTAGCCGCCAGGAACACTAAAGGCGTTTTTATCATCTTCTTCAATCACATAAAAGTAATAGCTAATTTCTTCTCTATCGCAAACACCAGCGATAGCCTCACCAATTCGACTCACCCTGCTTATATCGTAAGGATTAACAGAAATTTTATATTCAGCGGCAACTTTCTTAGCAATGTTCTGGCCCAAAGCAATTTCTCTTTCAGTGGAATAAAAAAAAACATCCTGCTTATGCGTGGCAACATTATATTCAGAAGACAAACATCCGCTTAAAAATAGACTATAGACTAAAGACCAAAAACTAAAGACTGTTATCACCTTTGGAAACTTAAAGAGATAACAAAAATTTCTTTTATGTAGTCTTGAGTCCGGATGGAGAGCTGCGTATGAAGCCGATTTCATATCGGCTGAATCGCAGTATCTCTTGCTTTGATTGTTATGTTTTTGCATTATCAATATGGCTTTAGGACTCATACGCGAAATAAAAGAACTATTTTTGTTATCTCTAACCACGCCATAAATGAGATAAAACCTATTTTTATACTAAACCAATAACGGGATTTTTAATTATCATTAGGAAATGATATCATCTTTGGTAAAAAGAGATATAAGGGGACATTCTATTTTAGAGAAGTTTTCTCGCGCGCCCTCCTGCCGGTCTATCACAACAACTGCTTTAACCACATTTATATTTTCCTGCCGTAAAACATCTATCGTCTTTATTAACGAACCTCCACTGGTAGCAACGTCATCAACAATTACTACTCTATCACCCGGCGAAAGAGGAGCCCCTTCAATCATTTTCTTCTCACCATATTGTTTTGGAGATTTTCTAATAAGAAATCCTTTTAGATTCTTTTTAGTTTCATAAGCCGCCATACACACGCCGCTAACTATAGGATCGGCGCCTAAGGTCGGGCCTCCAATAGCGTCAATATTATCGTTTTCGATATCCTTCCATATTAAATGAGAAATCAAATATATCCCTTGAGCGGTTAAACTCACTCTGCGCACATCTATATAGTAATCGCTCATCTTTCCTGAAGCAAGCCTAACCTTCTTTCTTATAAACGCTTCTTTTTTAATCAATTCCAATAATTTTTCCCGCATCATTTATCCCCTTTATTTTTTTGTCGATGGTCAATAGTCTATCGTCCCTGGTCTTTTCAAATTATACTCTAAAACCAAATCGCTTGCGATAATTTCTAAAAGACTACGATCAAAACCACGCCAACCCCCTTATTCCAAATCCGGTATTGTCAAAAGTTCCTATAAATTCCAATATTCAATGACCGAAATTCTAAACAATACTAAAATCTGGATGTTTTGGACATTTGAAAATTGTAATTTGGTGCTTATTTGTTATTTGGTGTTTGGAATTTGTTATTTTTATACAAATTTTGACATTACCCTAAATCCTCTTTATCAAGAATATTACCAACTCCTAACAGCCAATTGGGATCAAAATACTTCTTTAAAGCTGCCATCTCTTTAATTTCTTTATCAGAATACATAATTTTTAAATACGGTTTTTTTACTTTACCTATACCATGTTCCGCTGAAACCGTACCCCCCAAACTTACTGCCTTTTCACAAAATTCCTTTATTAACGCCCGGGCAGCTTGGGCTTGGGAATCAGTTGAAGGAAGAAAATTAAAATGTAAATGAGACTCTCCAATATGGCCAAAATTTAAGCGCGCGATTGCCGCGGAATCGGCTTTTTTCTTATAGAACTTATACATTTCTCTAAAATGATTATCGGGTACAGCAATATCAGTTGCCGTCTTCACTTGCGAAGTACGCCTTAATCTTTCATTAATAAGTTGGGGCAAGTTATGGCGAAACTTAAAAACTTTCTCTCGCGTATCCGCGGTATCGGCTAAAACCACCTCCTCCAAATCAATTCGGCACTGTCCCATCAAATCTATCCATTTATCAAACAAGACACTATGCTGTTGATTAGCCCCTACTTCCTGCTCAAAATAAATCGCCGCGCCGGCAGTTTCAGGAACAAAGGAATAACGCGACCTTAACATATCTAAAGAATTTGAATCAAAAAACTCTAGTATCGTAGGATCCAGCTCTTTTTTAGATTTTAATCTCTTTACTTCCTCAACGAAATCCAATGCCTTATCTTCTTTTTGAAAGAAAATCACTCCATCAAAAATATCAAGGATAAGTTTATCTAACTTAATTGTACAACTGGCGATAACGCCTAATGTTCCTTCTGTACCAATAAATAAATCTATTAAATCCATATTCTCTTTCACAAAATATCCTGCCTGTGATTTTATGCTAAGGCTATTATAGGAAGGAAGCTCAAACTTATATTTGTTGCCTTCATATTCAAAATCAAACATCTTACCTTTGGCAAAAATTTGGCCTCTCTTAATATTAAGAATCGTGCCTGTAGGCAAAATTACTTCAATACTTACAACATAATCACGAATACTGCCATATTTAAACCCTCTCACTCCCGAAGCGGCGGTAGAAATCACTCCTCCAATAGAAGCTAATTCTTCCGTAGACCTCGCGTTAAATGTTAAATTATACTTATTCGCCTCTTCCTCTAAAATTTTCTGAGTTGCCCCTGATTGAAGACTAATCACCCTATTTTTCTGATCAATACTAATAATTTTGTTTAAACTGTCTAAAGCAATAACTACCCCAGATTGAGGAATACATCCACCAGTTGCCCCGGTACGTCCGCCTGAAACAGTAAACTCTTCTCTTTTTTTTACACAATTTTTAATAACAGAAACTAGCTCTTGCTGTGTTTGAGGCAGATACAAAGCGAAAGCTACCCCTTCTAAATTAGAAGTGTCCTCTAAATAACTCTGTATTTCTTTTTTACCGTACTTTACTATCATAATATTTATTTTGGAGCTATCACAAAATATAAGGTTCTTTCTTAAATAAGTAGCGATAACATATATAACCCTTTGCATTGTAAAGAGATGACGAAAATTTCTTTTATGCTAGTCTGCATGTCCGGATGGAAAACTTTATAAATCTAACAATTATATCTTTTGCTTTGATTATTACGCTTCTTAATTGCCAATACGGTTTTAGGACTCATACGCGAAATAAAAGAACTATTTTTGATATCTCTTTATTCAACCCTTGTTTGATGTAGTCACAAAACACGCTAATTTATAATTTTTGCCCGTAGGGATAAAAATATATACCTTTTATAACGGCCATGGGATTATTACGCGCGTTATAATTTTCATTGGGATTATACATTAAAGTAAAATTACGAATCCTAACACCTCCATCCTGCCCGACAACATCGATCTCAAAAGGATTAGCCGCGTCATTATACAACCGTTGAGTTAAAGGATAGTCAACTCCTCCTTTCTTAAAAACAACTTGATGATTTGTGAAATCAAAAGTATAATTTCCCAGCCAATTTGTCGTATTTCTTACACATAAAATTTGATCTACGCCAACAATTATACTCAAAGCATCCGGATTAGCCCCACCGCCCTCTCCATCCCAAACATACTTTTGAATATGATCTAACACAAACGCCGCTTCATCAGAAACAATTGATTTTCGTTCCGAAGAACGGAAAATTTCACGGCTGACGATTTCAAAAGAAAACACTGCTAAAATTATGATCCCCATAAGAACCATACCAATAATAAGTTCCATTAGTGTAAAGGCATCTTTAGTATGTTTAAAAGTTTTCATCTAAATCTTGATTAATCCTTTATATTTAAAACTAAGAATTCATACTATAAATAAAGTCAGAAAAGGAAGGCATATTTAATCTATATCGATTGATTCATAAGTTACATTAAAAGTAATATTTCGGTTATTACCATCGTCAACGACAGTATAATACCCTATATAATCAACACTTTCTACTATAAGTTTGGATGTGTTTGGATCACATCCAACTTCAGTATCATTAAACGGCAAACCATGTTGCCCAGAAGAAAAAGAAGGAGCCGTTGGTCCGGTTTGAACCATTTCTTTATATAAATAATTAGACGCGCTTCTAATCCAGTTATTGGCGATAACCCGTCTATTAGCTCGAGTTGTATACCTTCGTGTCGTCATGAAAGCGGAAATCAAAAGAGTAAATGCCACAGCTAAAATCACCGCTGACACAACAATCTCAATCATAGTAACCGACTTTTTCATATGTTACCGCGAAATAGTTTTAAGTTATAAGTTTAGAATGCAAAAAATAAATGTTTTATTCCAATAAATCTACTATTCCGTATAAACGCAATTACCATTATTCTCTGTGTTGGTCATTGTCCCGTCAATATTATATATACAATTAGGCCAACCGCCGGTTAATCTATCGGCGGTAGCATCAAATGTAGTATCTCCTGGGGGACTATATCCAACAGCATAATCCCAATTCGACGAAGGTAAATCTAGCCCTAACTCACTATTACAATTAGCTGTATCTGTACAAGCCACATAATCGCCGCGTTCTAGCTGAACGGTTCGTTCCGCTGCTTGAATAAACTTTAAGTGAACCACGGCTTCTTTCGCTAATATTTGCTCCCGCATAGGACCAAAATGAGCAATTCCGATACTTGAAAGAACCCCTATAATTACTAATACTACTATTAACTCAAGTAGCGTAAACCCTCTTAACACCAAAGGTTCCTCCATTATTATATCTAATAAAAAAAATTAGTACCCACCTTCACTCAACCAAATATCGGTCTGAGCAGTAAAATTTGTTAGGAGCCTTAAATACCCTGAGACAATACCATTAGGTGTCTTGCCGCCGGCAAGACACCTAGTGGCTGTAACGGTAAAATTACTAACTATACTACCAGCTTCAATTTTGTACCAAAAATAATATTTGTCCGTACAATCATTCTGTGTAGGTCCAGAAATAGGCTCAATACCTAACCCAATACCTGCCGCCACATCATTAAACCCCTCATTTCCTCTTTCCTGCAAATATAACGCAGCAGCTTCTTCTCTAATCTGTTTTATCACAGTCCTTGCTTCAGCGCCTCTTAACCGTTCTATTACAACCCCATAATAGGCAAAACCTATAGCAATAAGAATCCCTAAAATAATTAGGACGACCACTAACTCAAGAATAGTAAAACTACGATGACGCATCTGTATAAATTAGTATCCTCCTGAACCGCCCCAGTCATCTGTTCCCGCGCTGAAATTCGTTATAAGTGTTAAAGTTAAAGCAGCCGGTCCCGCGGGACTTTTAGAAGCCAGGCCGGCAACAATACAACGCGTCGCCGCAGCCGTAAAACCATATTGACTTTGATCATCTGTAACTGCATAGCTAAAATAATATTCAGGACTTGAAGACGTCGCCAAGCAATTAACAGGTATCTGTCCTTTATTAGTACCAATTCCTAAGGACTCATTAGTAAAAGTCCCTACAACAACAGCAGAGGCTGTTCCCCCACCGATTAAACCACTTCGTTCAAGCCACAACCCCGCGGCTTGAGTTCGAATACTACCTAACACCTGCCGAGCTTCAGCGCCCCGTGACCTTTCAATCACTCGTGTATACTGCGAAAACCCTAACGTTGCTAAAATACCCATAATGATCATAACAACCACCAGTTCCAACAATGTAAACCCTCGTTTTCTCATTCCTCCTCCTTTTTTTAAAAAATATTAAAGCGGTTTATTTTAAGCACCCTATCTTATATTTCTATTTCTTAACCTCCTTCGATTAACCGCAGATTTTAAACGTTTTTCTTTATACATAAGCTTAGCATCACTTAATATCTCAAGCGCTAATTTTAGTTCTTCTTTTACCGCATTCATAAATAATTTTACCTTTTAAAACCGCTTTAGAAAATGAATACCCGGCATTCTTTGCTATATCTAACTCTTTTTGAGTCATCAATAAAGCCGATATAACAACTCCATACTTTAAACTAACTGAAGTTTCAATATCCAATATATCTTCATCAATACTTTTATCATTAGTTAATACCCCTATATCAATATCACTTTCTTTAGGCTTGTATTTACTCCCAAGAAAAGAACCATACAATATTATCGCGTCAATTTTACTTCCATCTTTCAATAAAAGCCTTTGGCGAAATTCATCTATTGCTTTTTCGGCTTTTTTTTCATTCCATCATCTCCATTTGGTTCATTATACCAACTACTATTTAAAAATCAAACTTGTTTTCCCTTCTTTATTTAGAATAACTTTTATCCTCCCGCGGCGCCCATAGACCCCAACTTGAACAACGGTAAAAATAAAGAAATAACCATTCCTCCAATAATTAACCCCATAAAAAGAATAATTAAAGGTTCAAACGCCGACACAAGCCGTTCCACGCGAACAGTTAAATCTCTTTGGTAATGCGCGGCTATTTTTTTAAATACCTGCGGCATACTTCCCGTTTCCTCACCAATCTTTGCCATTTCTGAAATTAACATGGGAAACAGATTTAATTTTCTGAACTCATCTGATAAAGACGCCCCTGTCCTCACCTTTTCTTTCACAGCCATAATATTCTTCTCTAAAAAAGTATTCCCCACACCTCTAGAAGAAACTTCTAACGTGTACACCAAAGGAAGCCCGCTCTCAAGAAGAATATATATCGTCGAGGTAAGACGTTCCAACGCGCCCAAAAAAACTAACCCTCCTACCAAAGGTAATTTTAAAATTATTCTATCCCAGATTTTTTTTGTTTGCGGATTTTTTGTGAAAAATATAAAACCAACCGCAGACCCCACTCCTCCTATTACTATCACCGCTAAATTATTATTAAGAAATTTACTTATATTAAAAATAAACTGAGTAGCCGCCGGCACTTCTACGTTCATTTGCTGAAATATATCAAAAAATTTAGGAAGAATAAATTTAAAGAAAATAAATAACGCGCCAACTGCCGCGAACATAAGAATAATAGGATACACTAACGCGCTTTTAACCTTTCTCTCAAAATCCATACGCATTTCTAAATAATCAGATAACCTTTCTAAAACTAACGGCAAATTCCCTGAAGCTTCGCCTACTTCCACAATTCCCTGCCAAAGATTAGAAAATACTTTTGGGTATTTCGCGATTGATTCGCTTAAAGATAATCCCGATCTAATATTCTGGCTGCAATCATTCAGTACCTGCTCAAGCTTGCCACTTTCAGTTTGAGAAGCAAGAATCTCTAAACTGCGAAGCAACGTAACCCCACTTGATAAAGTTGTAGCAAGATTACGGGCAAGAAAAGTTAGATCCTGAAGCTTTACAGAAGGTCTTTTCCTCCTCTGTCCGGAAAATAAAGATAATGAAAAAAAAGAAAAAGTCGAAGAAGAGGAAGCCTTTATTTCTTTTTTTTCGCCTATTTCTCTTACAGAAACAATAAAAAGACCCCGTGATCTTAACTTATTAATTACTTCATCTTTAGACGAAGCCGTTTCCACATCCCGTATAGTTTTTGAATCTTTTGTTTTAGCTGTATAATTATATTTTGGCATAATAGAAAAAGACCATAGACTTCGCCTTCAGCGAATAAAAAATATTCCTTGAATAAATATTTAGTCTTCGGTCGTTGGTCTCATAAAATTAATATACCGCGGTTACAGAAAGAACTTCTTCTAATGAAGTAATTCCTTCTTCCACCCGTTTTAATCCGCTCTCTAGCAACGTAAGCATACCTTTTTGCTGAGCTAACTTCGAAATCTGTGAAGGTTTAATATTTCCATGTATCGCTTCTTTTATTTCCTTATCAACAAGGATAACTTCTGTAATAATAACTCTGCCTCTATATCCAATAAAATTACATTTATTACATCCTTTAGCTTTATAAATTATGGGCGAATTGAGAACGACTCCTTCAGGAATTTCTTCTTTCTCAACTTCACGGGGTTCTTTACAATGCGGACAAAGTTTCCTTATTAACCGCTGCGCCACAATTAATCTTAAAGAAGCCACCACTAAATAATCCGGCACACCAATATCCACCAGCCTAGTTACGGTTGAGGCGGCATCATTAGTATGTAACGTAGAAAGAACTAAGTGCCCAGTTAAAGCCGACCTTATACAAATTTCGGCAGTTTCTAAATCTCTTACTTCACCCACTAAAATAATGTCGGGATCCTGCCGTAAAAAACAACGTAACGCGTTAGCAAAAGTCAATCCTATGCCCGGCTTTACCTGAACCTGATTTATTCCCTCTAACCGATACTCAACAGGATCTTCAACAGTAAGAATATTTTTAGTTGAATTGTTGAGTTCATTCAGTACAGCGTAAAGCGTAGTTGACTTACCGCTTCCAGTAGGTCCGGTAAGAAAAATAAGTCCGTAAGACGCCGCTATTCCTTTACGAATAAGTTCTAACTCCCGCGGTAGAAATCCAAGTTTTGCTAAATCTAATGGAACTCTTGATTTATCAAGTATTCTTAAAACAATTTTTTCGCCAAAAATCGTAGGTAAACTAGACGTTCTTAAATCAATAAACCGTTTCCCTAATTTTACCATGAACCCGCCATCCTGGGGAAGACGCTTCTCCGCTATATCCATTTTAGACAGAATCTTTATTCTAGAGATAATGGGCAGATAAAAAGACGGCGACGGCGACGGCATCTCATATAAAGCGCCATCTATTCTATACCGTAAAATTAATTTATCACGATACGGTTCAAGATGAATATCAGAAGCGTTCTCTTCAATCGCCTGTCTTATAATTAAATCTACTAATTTTACAACGGGAGCCTCTTCTGCCTGAGCAATAAGTTTATTTAAACTTAAATCGGTCTCTTCCGAAGAAATCTCCTCTATACCTCCTTCTTTTTCCTCCCCTCTCATCTCCATAGCTTCTCGAAAAAGTCTATCTTTTCCATAATGACCTTCTATAGCTTTTAATATGTCCGACTTTGTCGATACTACCGGATTGACTTCACATCCTGTCAACTTTTTAAGGTTATCTAACAGAATCAAATCTAAAGGATCCCACATTACTATTGTCAAAGAATTAAGGTTACGAGAAATTGGCAACACTAAATTTTTGGCAGCAAAGTCGTAGGGAATAAGTTCTTCTAGATTCTGATCGGGGGTAACGTTAAGCTTTCCTGATTCTAAAGAAATGTAAGGAATAGACAGCTGCTTACTTAAAGCCACAACTATTTGTTCTTCAGTTACATAGCTTAAATTACTTAAAGCCTCGCCTAATTTACCGCCTTTATCTTCCTGAAAAGAAATAGCTTCTTTTAACTGTTCCTTAGTAATCATACCTTCGGAAACTAAAATATCTCCCAACCTTTTATATTTAGACATCTCTTTTATCCTCATTAATCAAACAAAAAGAAATAAAATACAGCTATCTTAAAGTAGCTATTTTTTATTTTATTAATATTTTTTTCTAATAGGAAATATTATCTAACGTGTTTTTTACAAGATTCTCATTTGGAAATATCTTTTTGTTCTCTATACGGGATATCGGCTTTCTTAGCTAACACTGCCTCATCTACTATATGTGGAGTTAGAAAAACTAAAAGTTCTCTTTCTTGTTCATTTTTATCACGTCCTCTAAAAACCGCCCCGATCACAGGTATTTTTGAAAAGAAAGGTATGCCTTCTGATGAATTTGTATTTTTTGTTTTTATCAATCCGCCGATAAGAAGAGTTTCTCCGTCATTCAATCTTACTGTGGATTTTGTTGTGGTTTCTTCTATATTAAAAAATTCGTTATTATTTTCATCAGTAAACCCGCTGAGCGCGGTTTCCTTTACTGTCGGCTGAAGAACAATAGTTATCTCCTTAGTCCCTTTATTAACCACGGGAGTAACTCTTAATGATACGCCTGTCTCAGCCCTTTCAGCATCGACAGAAATAGTCGCTCCTGTTTCTTCCGCTTTTTCACTAGTAGTTCCAACTACCGTATCAGAAACAATTCCAATTTCAGCAGTTTCGCCGGAAAGAGTCAAAATTTTCGGACGCGCTAAAATCTTTGTTGTTGTGTTCGTTAGTATCGCTTTAAACAAAGGATCATATGTCAACGAAGTTGTTCCTTCCCTCCACGGGCTAGGAGGGCTATCAAATCTATATGATGATTGAGTAAAAACATCGAAAGCCATTTGAAACCCCGCGTCGGAACCGCCAAAAGTTATTCCCAATTCATCAATAACTGTTTTACTAACATCTACCATCTCTACCTCAATTAAAACTTTTTCTTGAGGAACATCTAACTCCCGAATAATCTTATCTATCCTAAAAAACTGCGTAGGTATCTCTGTCACAATTAAAGAATTAGTAACGGGATCTTCTGTGATTTTCCCATTTTTAGTTAAAATCATATTTATAGCCTCTTTTATTGCTGGTGTATTACTTCCTCCAGTAATAGATCGAACCTCAGTTTCAAACTGAGACCCAGTTACTCTAGCATATTTAAGCCTATATACTTTAGTTTCTAACTCAACCTCGGGTCTGTTTAATTCTTTAACGACAAAAATCTTGGCTTCGGGATAATATTCATATGTTAAGTTATTGGCTTCAAATATTATATCCATTGCTTCCCGAAGAGGCACTTCGTCCATATATAAAGTTAACGCGCGATCTTTCACTGTTTCGGTAGAAACAAAATTAAGACCGCTATATTGAGAAAACATCTTTAACACATCTACTAAACTCGCGCCCTCCAATTCCAAAGAAACTTTTTTCCTCACTCCGGAAAGAAGATATTCGCCAAAGTCATTATCCGCAAAATCACTAAACTTTCCTTCACCACAAAACCCCGAGCTAAAAGAAAACATTATAAGAAAAGAAATTATTATTCCGCTAATTCTTTTCATCTTGACTCCTTTGTTTCAATATCTTTACTTATTATACTTACTTCAAATAATCCCCCTTGAAAAAGAACAAATAACTTATTTTTTTCAATTCTATGAACTTTAACCGCTGTGCCTTCGATAATATCACCTACTGTATACACTTTACCATTAATTATGGCTTTTGAAGACCCTTTCCCATGCAAAATACCGCTCACTGTCATCGACGGTAAAGGAACATTTACTTTAGTTCTAACTTCTTCTTTAATGACTGTTGTCGGTTTTTCGGGAAACCGTGGTTGGAAAGGATCGCGATAAAGCTTTTGCGCAAATAAATCACTTCCGGTTAAACTTAATACTAGCGAAAAAAAGCATACAATTAAAAACACTTTTTCTTTCATTATTAATCCTTAAGGGTAACCCCTTTTATACTTATATCAGCTTTTCGTCCAGCCGAAGTAGTTCTTATTATCAGTCTCTCTATTTTAATATTTCTATCTTCAAGAAGCTTAATAAATTCCGCGATGTTTTTATACTCAGCTGTAACCTTAAGATATATAGAACTTTCCGAATAAAAGCTTTTATCATCATGTGACGGACTTAAATAATCTAAATTTATAGAAGCCTCTTGCGATTTCTCTTCAACGAAGCGTTTAAAAATTAACGTATCTTTTCTGAAAAAATTTTTTTCTACCTCTTCATTCCTTTTATTTATACGTTGCCAATCTTCTAACAATTTTTTTCTATCTTTTATCTGATTGTTTTCTTTCTTCAACCTTTTTGATTCTGTTGAAAATTCAGAAACAATATTATTTAAAATAATACCAAAAACCAAAATAATACCTATACTTATTATTTGATTTCTATACTGCAAAAGATATCTCAATATCATCATCTAATCTAAACTCCTTATTTACTTTTAGAATCAATCGAACTTTATAGTGAAAAAAGTCACCATGAACTCCCCTATTTGACGTCTTTCTGATGAAGTCATTTCTATATTCGAAAAAAGGGAATTTACTTCCTCTTTATGCTTCAAATTTAATATAAATTTATCTATTTCTAATCTCTCCTGATAAGCATCACTAAGAAAAATATTACCCCGAATAATTACTTTATATGAACCTCCTGAAAAAATTATTTCTAAATTATCCAACCATAATCCTTGAGGAAGAAAATATGGTAATTTTTCTATGAAAGGAGATAGTTTTTTTGAAGGACGCGCTAAACCAGCCAAAAAATCGACTCTGCTTTTTTTGTTTTTTATTTCATTTTCTATAGTTACCCAAGAACTAACACTTTTTGGTAAAGCTAAATTCCTTTCGTCTGTTTGTAGATTAGATTCCTCTATTGATAATTTATTCCCCAAAAAAGAAGACAATAAAAAACTAGCTCCAATGCCTAAAATAACAAGGAAACTTATTAATCCTATTTTAAGAGATACTATTTTTTCTCCTTTGCCACTAATCTGATCTTCTGTCGCTAATAAAACCGGAGAAAAGCTTAAAGGATAATATTCCCGGTCAACAGCGCCTAAAGCTTTTAGATGTTCCATCTCACTATTATCCCGGCGAATAAATTCATTAGGAGAAACCATTTCTACTTCTGTCTGTAAATCTTCTTTTAACGCGTTGATTAAGTTCTCATTTTGAGCATTTCCCACTATAATCATTTTATCCGGTTCATAAAATTTATATTCTCTCTTAAAATATAAAAAAGATAACCTTACCGCTTCTATAAGTTTCTCAAAATTAATATTTTCTCCGTCTTTAGGGATTACTAAATATCTATTAAAAATAGGAAGATTATAATAAAAAAATGTCAAATACGCTTCGGACTTCGTAAAATCCAATACCGCGAAATTTTTTAAATGCGCGATCCGAGGCAATGATTTAATCGCCCGTACAATAGATAATGACGAAGGTTCTATATAAATAGATTTAAGATTTAACCGTTTCAAAATATCGTTAATCTTATTAAACTTATCATCCCTTATACCTACAAATGAAATATCTATTTTTTTATCTTTTGGGAAACGAACTGACCTATAATCCCATTTTAGCTCCCCCATTTTAAAAGGAATATATTTTTCTATCTCATATACTAAGGAAGCCGTTATTTCTCGCTTATTCATAAGCGGCATTTCAAAAGACCTAAATATAAAATCCCTATCCGTTACAGAAACATAAATATCTTTACCCTCGGCTCCTGCTTCCCTTAAAGTTCTATTGATCAACGCTTCCCATCTTATCTCTTCGTTTAAAACATCCTGAAACTCTTCTTCAAAAGAAGCTAAATCAAACTTGGCTAAAGAAACAACTTCCTTGTTCTCTACCACTACCACCCCAGCCGAAGCTACACCTAAATATAATCCTACTTTACCTTTACTCATCTTTCATTTTGCTGCATTTTCTCAACCAATTATCTATACTCTTTCTATCGAAACGCCATACTTTTCCAATTTTTATTCCGGAAATTTTTTTCTGATGAAGCCAATTATAAATAGTTTGCTTCTGCAACCCCAAATAATCAGCTACCTCATCGACACTCATTAATCTTGGAATCTTTTGTTTCTTCATGCGTTTTAATAAACTTTATACACCTTCATTAAAATACTTTTGGTTGCTACTGTCAAGTATAATTTGTTATAATTTATTATAATTTTCCATATCTTGTATTCTTACCCCTAACATACTATATATAGTAGCCGTAAATTTTAAAAACACATTTACATATCTACATCTATCTGTATTGTTCGAATGATGAGTTTACAGTTCATAAGAATCAAAAACGAATTTTCTCGGGATCGTAAAAATCCCCTGCGCGGATTTTTACTGGCGCTTCACCCTTAAAAATCCTTCCCTTCGGGAAGGATACCATGCTTTTAAGGGATCAGAGCCTCCCGAATAAAATTATTTTTGATTCTTTTAAGCAATCTGTTAACGCATCTCTTAAATCATGCAATTATCTCATCTGTTATCCGTTATCTATATTCAGTCTTTGGCATTCAAGAACATATGCGCTTTATATGAAGAACGAGTGTACGGCGAACTTTTTACTTCTTTAAACCCAAAATTCAAGGCTTTTTCCTTTAAATAATTAAATTTTTCTAAAGAAACATACTCCTTTACTAATGCGCTGCTTAAAAATGGCGGTAAATACTGTCCTAATGTTAAAAAATCACAATTTGCTTCTATTAAATCCTGAAAAACGCTATTTAACTCATCAAGACTCTCTCCTAACCCTAACATAATTCCTGATTTAGTAAAAATCTTATTATTCATATTCTTAATTATTCTTAAAACATCTAAAGACCTATTATAATCGGCAGTTCCTCTTACTTCCGAATATAATGACGGCACCGTTTCTAAATTGTGAGCAATAACATCAGCGCCACACCCTGATATTCTTCGTATTGAATCTTCGTTTCCCAAAAAGTCCGGGATTAAAATCTCTACCTTTGGGCAAGGAACCAAACTCTTAAGCTGCTTTACTATTTGAAAAAAAATATCCGCGCCGCCATCAGATAAATCGTCTCTTGTCGGAGAAGTAATTACGATATAATTTAAACTAAATTTTTTAACCGCCTCCTTGATTCTTTGGGGCTCATTGATATCAACGTCTTTAGGCACGCCTTTAGTTATCGCGCAAAATTTACAATCGCGCGTGCAAATATTGCCTAAAATCATAAAAGTCGCGACCCCTTCATAAAAACATTCCGAAATATTCGGACACAGCGATTCTTGGCAAACCGTGTGTAAATTAAATCCTCGCAACAAGCTTTTTACTTCTCGACAAGCATTTAAATTAATTTTCTTATTTAACCACGCTGGCTTTCGCATAACTAGCCTATTTAACGGACAGGCGCAAGGCCTGTCCCTACATACATCCCTATATTCTTAAATTCCATTTTTGTTTTTGATATTTATTCTTCTTTAAATATTCTATAGTTTTCTTTTCATCTTCATGAAAATCTTCCTGCGCTAAGTCAACATTAAATACTTCTTTGAAAGACTTAGCTAATAATACTTGTAATTTCTTAAAATCCGTTTTTTCACCTAGAAGTGTATCTAAAAAAGTGAATTTATTATTCACTGATTCTTTATTATTTATAACATTTTTCACTTTATTAAGATCAATGAGCTGAGGGATACTGCCATGCTGAAAAATTATATCTTTTTTTCTTCGTTGAGCGTTACCGCCAATTTTTTTCCCCTTTATGATTAAATCATAATATTCGTAAGCCAAAAAACAAAAATTACTATACTGTCCTAATTCGAAGGCTTGAGATAAATTTGAATTTTGATCATTTTTAAGAAGAATATCTTTAGCGAATCGCGCCGTCAAATTTAATTCAGCATAAAAATGGATTAAAAACGCGCATATTTTCTCATAAGATTTTTTAACACCTCGCGGCAGTGATAAATCATCTAAGGAGCAAGTTAAACTATAGGTCACCTCATTATGATGAACGATACTTCCTCCGCCTGTAATCCGCCTAACAAAAGGAATTTTTGCAAAAGTTCTTATAACGGCGCTAATTTTCTGATTATACCCTACGGAAATAAAAGGTTTATTCCATCCGTAAATTCTTAATGTGGGAATTTTCATAGCGGAATAATTAAGCAGAACAGCTTCATCTACCGCCATATTATAATAGCCGTCATGTTTACTATCTAGAATCAGACGCCATTTTTTATTCATTATTTTTTTAACAGTTCAGTCAAACCTGACCCCTACAGGATTATTTTGGCTCTTTCTTAAACAAATTGCGATAACATATATAACCCTTCGCGTTGTAAAGAGATGACGAAAATTTCTTTTATGAAGTCTTGATGTTCGGATGGAAAACTTTATCAATCTAACAATTATATCTTTTGCTTTGATTATTACGCTTTTTAATTGCCAATACGGTTTTATGACTCATACGCGAAATAAAAGAACTATTTTTGTTATCTCTTTATTCAACCTTTATAAGAAAGAGCCATTATTTTTCATAGGTATACTTTAAATTTGGAAAACGAGCAGCGGCTACTTCATTAACTCTTTTAACTGGCATTGTGTGCGGTGAATTTTTTAATTTATCCGGATTCTGATTTATTTCTTTATCTATTTCTATCATTACTTTAATAAAATAATCTAGTGTATCTTTACTCTCTGTTTCCGTAGGCTCTACCATAAGCGCTTCTTTTACAATTAAAGGAAAATACATCGTCGGTGGATGTATTTTATAATCAAGAAGCCTTTTGGAAATATCTAAAGCGGATACTCCTTTTTCTTTCTGCTTATCACAGGAAAAAACTACTTCATGCATACATCTACTATTATAAGCAAGGCTATAATGTCCTTTTAGTTTTTCCTTTATATAGTTAGCATTGATGACGCTATTTTGCGCCACCCTTAACAAGCCTTCCTTGCCTAGCATTAAAAGATACACATAAGCTTTAATAAGCACAGAGAAATTACCGTAAAAACTTCTTACCCGTCCAATGGTATGTTTAATTTTATAATCAAAATAAAATTTATTATTTTTTTTCGCTACCACAGGAATAGGTAAAAAATCAACTAACTCAGGCACTACCCCTACTGCTCCCGCTCCCGGGCCGCCGCAACCATGAGGAGTTGAAAAAGTTTTGTGAAAATTTAAGTGCATTACATCAAATCCCATTAAGACAGGATTTGTAATCCCTAAAAGAGGGTTAAAATTGGCACCATCGTAATAAAGCAGCCCTCCTTTTTTATGAATGAGCTCACTTATCTGGCAAATATTCTCTTCAAACAATCCTAAAGTATTAGGATTTGTGAGCATTATGGCCGCCGTATCATCATCAACCAATTTAGCTAATTTATCTAAATCAACTAATCCTTTATCATTACTGTCTACCACTACCACATCATACCCACAAAGAGCGGCCGTAGCAGGATTGGTCCCATGAGAAGAATCAGGCACAATTACCTTACTTCTTCTACTGCCTTTGCTGTCATGATACTTCTTAATTATAGCCATACCGATGAATTCACCTTGAGCACCGCTGGACGCCTGAAAAGTAAATTTCTTCATTCCCGTGATTTCACATAGAATATCCTCTAAACTATAAATAAGTTCTAACGCGCCTTGGATGGTATCCTCTCTCTGATAAGGATGTAGTTTTATAAACCCGTCTAAACTCGCTAACTCTTCATTTACTTTGGGATTGTATTTCATAGTACAACTTCCCAAAGGATAAAAATTAGCGTCTAAAGAAAAATTCAAATTAGCTAAATTAGTATAGTGTCTGACTACTTCAAACTCTCCTAAAGAAGGTAAAGGCAAATCTTGACGTAAAAATTTTTCAGGAATTATTTGATTTGGCTCAACTATATCAAAAGAAGGTTTTTTTACATAGCTATTTTTTCTTCCCTCACTACCCTTTTCAAAAATTAATTTTTTATCCATACTTTAATTCCGATTACAATAAATTTCTATCAATTTCGATGAATTTCTATAAATATCAATCCATGTTTTCCTTTATTTCCTCTATAAAATCGTCTATATCTTCTTTGCTCTTTTTTTCCGTGCAGCAGCTTAAAATACAATTATCCATCCGCGGATACTTATCACCCAAATATAATCCGGCAATTATTTTCTTCTTATAAAGTTTATTTATTAACTCTTTAGCATCCTTTACCTCCCATACAAACTCATTGAAAACACGATTACCGTATTTAAGATTAACGCCTTTTATCTCACCTAATCGCTGATAAAGATACTGTGCTAAATTAAAAGAATATAATGCCATATCTCTAAATCCTTCTTTTCCCAACAAGGAAAGATAAATAGCCGCGCCTATCGCGTTTAGCGCCTGATTTGAACATATATTACTGGTAGCTTTTTCTCTTCTTATATGCTGTTCTCTAGTTTGTAACGTAAGACAATAAGCAACAGTTCCCAATAAATCAATCGTCTTACCAACAATTCTACCCGGCATCTGCCTCAAATATCGCTCTTTCGCCGCTAAAAATCCAAAAGACGGACCGCCCAAACTTACATTACCGCCTAAAACTTGCCCGTCACCACACACAATATCAACCCCTAAGGCTGCCGGATCCTTAAAAATCGCTAACGAAAAAGGATTAGTAACCATTACCGTCAACACCCCTTTCTCTTTTACTAAAGATGAAAGCTTTACGCCATCTTCAATAAGACCAAAAAAGTTAGGACTGCTAAAAGCGAAACAACCTACTTCCTCATCAATATTTTTATTTAACCACTCCTGATCAACAAATCCTTCTTTATTACACGTTGCTTCTTTTATATCAAAATCAAAACCGCTCAAATAAGTTTTAAGCGTTTCTCTATACTCAGGATGAATAGCCTCTGATACAATCACTTTCTTTTTTCGTTTTATCCGTAAAGACATAAGTACAGCTTCCGCGAAACTAGACGCTCCATCAAAAAGAGAAGCGTTAGAAATATCGGTACCGGTTAAAAAACAAATATAACTCTGATACTCATATATTGCCTGTAAAATACCCTGAGAACTCTCAGCTTGATATGAAGTGTAGGCGGTTAAAAACTGAGATTGATTTAGCAGAAAGGAAAATGCCGAAGGAATATAATGATCATAACACCCCGCGCCTAAAAAAGAATTCACTTCTTCTAATGAAACATTTTTATTTGATAACGCCTTAACTCTCTTTCTTACTTGATGTTCACTAAATCCATGGGGTAAGTCTAGCGGCGCTCCGAACTTCAGCCGCGCGGGCAACTGCTCGTATAATTCATCAACTGAATTAACCCCTATTTCTCTTAATAATTCCTTTATTTCTTTTTTAGTATTTAAAACGTACGGCATAACTATAGATTGCAGATTGGAGATAGCAGATTACAGTAATTTCCAATCTATTGCTTTAGTGTTTTTCTTTACTAACAAACTCCTTATAAGCGCCTTCGTCTAAAAGATCATTAAGCTGATTTTCATCGCTTAACTTAATTTTTACCATCCACCCTTTTTCGAAAGGAGACTCATTAACCCATTGAGGATTATCCACCAATCCATCATTGACCGCAATAACTTCTCCTGTTAGGGGCGTGTATATTTCAGAAGCTGTCTTTGTCGATTCTACTGTCCCAAGCTGCGATGATTTTACTACCCTTTGACCTACATCAGGCAACTCAATAAAAACAACATCGCCTAATTGGTCTTTGGCATAATCGGTAATACCAATCACTGCCACACCATTTTCTATTTTTACCCATTCATGTGATTTTGTGTATTTCATACCATCCATTTCTCCTCCTATCTTGTAAACTCTAAACCCTAAATTCTAAACTCTAAATAAACTCAAATTATTAAAACCCAAAAATTGTTTTGAACATTTGGATTTTGGATTTATTTAGGATTTAGAGTTTAGTGTTTCGGGTTTCTTGCGTATAACTTTCGACATCCCTTTATTATATGTCCTTATCCCAACAAAAGGCATCTTTACTATTCTTGCTTTGTAAAATCTGCCCCTTACATTTATCTCTATCGGCGCATCTAAGCCCGCAAATCCTTTATCAATAACCGCCATCCCAATAAACTTATCTAAATTAGGAGAATACCCCCCACTACTTACTTTCCCGATAAACTTTCTATCCGAATCAATTCCAATTGATTCATTAAGATATACTTCATATCCTGCTCTAGGTATCGCTCTATCCTCCATAACAAAGCCTACACGAAAAGACTTAACCCCTTGTATCTTATACTTAAGGATAGCATCTTTACCGATAAATTCTTTATTCAACTTAACCGCCCACCCTAAAGACGCGGTAAAAGGATCCATTTGCTCATTCATATCATTACCATATAAAGGATACCCTGCCTCTATTCTCAAAATATCTCTTGCTCCTAAACCACTTAACTGCAAGCAAAAAGCCTCTCCCTCTTTAAGAATCGTATCCCACCAAAATAAAGCGTCATTAGAAGACACATATATCTCAAACCCGTCTTCACCAGTATATCCACTGCGGGAAATCAAAGCATCTTTACCTTCCATACTTACTTCAATAAAAGACATATAGTTAAAATCATCTAAATTAATCTTTAAAACTTTCTCCATGATTGCTTGCGCATTCGGTCCCTGTAAAGCTAATAACGAAATATTATTGCTTTCATTTATAATCTCAATATCTTGGTGATTATTTTCGTTAAACCAATTAAATATTTTATCAATGTTGGTCGCGTTTACGACACAAAGAAAACTCCTCTTAAAACGATACACCATTAAATCATCTAAAACGCCTCCCCCACGATTAAGCAAAAGATTATACTGCATTTGACCATTCGATATTAAAGAAAGGTCATTCGTTACTAATCCCTGTAAAAAGGAGAAAGCGCCACTGCCACTAACTCTAATTTGACCCATATGTGAAGCGTCAAACAACCCGCAACTACCGCGAACGGCTTTAGCTTCAGCTAAAACGCTTTTATATTCCAGAGCAAGCGCCCACCCACCAAAATCAACCAAACGAGCTGCTGCCTCTACATGTTTTTGATAAAAAGGTGTCTTCTTTAATTCCATAGGTCTTTTCCTTCTATATATTAGCTATTTTATAATTTAAGAAACTCTATCCTTTTATGGGCTATTACCTTTAGGCTAACAATTCTACCACATAATTTTAAAAATTTCTAAGAAAATCTGTATATCGATGTTAAAGCCCCTCTACATTTGGATTGATAAATCCGGCAATAATATAACAATTTTCTTTATCTATTAGTTTCACTTATCTGGATGATTTTTTGCCTGGATTTTAATCCTTTCAATATTTCTATATTAGATTTTTTAGTGTTAAAAAACTTGGCTAAAACTTCTATCAGCTTTTTATTAGCTTTACCGTCTTGGGCCGGTTCGTTCAAATAGACTTTCAACTCATCATCCGTCTCTTGGACCCTTTGTTTTTTCGCTCTAGGAATTACTTTTACATTTATTATCATTTACTAATTAAAATATCATCGGCGGTATCACTACTTTCATCTAAGGATGCATCTAGCGCATCATCAGAAATTTTGACCTCTTGCCCAGAAGGTATCTGCTCAACTTTACTCAACTGCGTCTCTATCGTTCGAGATTTTTTTGAAGCAAGTTCAATGGTATTACTGGCTTCACTTAACTTCTTCTGCGTTTTATCAAGAATACCGCCAAACTTACCAAACTCCTGTTTCACTCGAGCCAAAAGCTGCCATACCTGACTTGACCGCTTCTGTATCGCTAAAGTACGAAACCCCATCTGCAAACTATTCAACACAGCGGTTAATGTTGTAGGTCCGGTAATAATCACTCTAAATTCTCTTTGAACCACCTCAAAAAGGCCGCTTGTCCGCAGAACTTCGGCAAACAATCCTTCGACAGGCAAATACATAACGGCAAAATCAGTTGTATTAGGAGGATCAATATACTTTTCTTTAATATCTTTAGCCTCAGCCTTAATCCTTACCTCTAACTGCTTACGGTACCTCTCAACACCTTCAACATTAGCTTCATCCTGTGCCTGTACCAGGCGTTGGTAATCTTCTTGGGGGAACTTGGCGTCTATCGGCAACCACACCATCTCATCATTATCCCCTCTACCCGGCAGCTTAATAGCGAATTCTACTCTTTCATTTGTGTTCTTCTTTACAACTACATTAGTAGCGTACTGATCCGCGATTAAAATCTGCTCTAATAACATGCCTAACTGAATCTCACCCCAAGTTCCTCTAGATTTAACATTCGTAAGCATCTGTTTTAAATCACCTACACTTGAAGCCAACACCTGCATTTCTCCTAATCCCTTATAAACAGATTCTAAATGCTGACTTACCCGACTAAACGACTCATTCAGTCGTTTGTCTAAAGTGTCATGAAGTTTTTCATCAACAACTTCCCGCATCTGTTCTAACTTCTTCATGTTTTCATCCTGCAAAGATTTTAGGCGGCCCTCAACTGTTTCCCTAATATTCTCTAATTTTTGTTCGTTTATTATAGTTAACGCTGACATCTGCTTTAAAAAAGAATCGGAATGATTTTTTTGTGAATTCTCATTATCTTTAATCCGAGAAAGCAAAGAATTCTCAAAAGAACCTAATACCTGTCTCTGCTCACCTCTTATTTCTCTTGCTTCTTCTTTAACTATTTTTTCTATTCTTTCCTGATTCTTCTCCAACTGCTCAAATTTATTTTTAACTTCGAACCTTCTGTCCGATAAAACCCGAGTATAAAACAAAAAAGATACTACTAGATGAGCTATAAATAAAATGATAATCCCTATCAATGCTATACTCATATATTTCTCCCAATTCAATATTATCAAGTAGGAGGCGAGGTCACCCTCGCCGTCCTCTTACACCACCGTACGTACGGTTCCGTATACGGCGGTTCCTATTGTTAATTGTTTCTGAAATTCCACCATTTTATCAAGCAATGACATTAGTCCAAGTTTCTC
>JAHISK010000020.1 GCA_018818105.1 Candidatus Omnitrophota bacterium
GATGAGGTACCGTAGCGACGACAGCAACTATTTTCTCTGAAGGCACCGCATCCTTACTATATACCGCTGTATTTGTTTTTTCCCGCGGCGCGTCATTTTTCACAGATACAGCTGTTGTAACAGCTCGTTTCTGCTCCATGTTACCAAAAAGCTTCAATCCGAATGGTAATTGAGGAATGACTTTTACGTTACGCTTACGATCGCGGGTTGTATCATATATCTTTACCGGCGGATTGGAATACTCAAAAGTACTTTCTTTTTTTTCTATGATTTGAGAAATATTTTTATACCTTTCTAAAAGAAGCCCCCACTCGCTTAAGGATTTAACATTATCAAAATTATGAATTTTCCAAATAAATATTACCGCGGTAATAAGGAAAAAGGTCCCCACTATAGCTAGTTTATGATTACCTTTTATTTTCGAGCATAAAAATCCACCCATTAAAACAACAAAAATAAAAGCGTAGGCAATAAAACTGCTTACCATTATATCCCTTCCACCAACAAGCGTTATTTTTATCCCTTCATATCCTAAAATGATAAAAACAATAATTAAAATATTTCTCACGGTTTTATTCTTCATCTCAGAAAAAAATACCATCGCTAACATAATATGCGTAAAAAAGAATGTCTTATGGTTATACCTAAGAATAATCACAGCTGTAAATAAAAACAGCAAAGTGTACTGAATTATTCTGTTTTTTAAAAAACCGCGATTGTAAATAGAGTATCCTATTACCGCGTATAAAAAATAATAAAAAAGAGCGGAATTCCTCAATGCCAAAGGCCCCCATTTAACATAACCATAAGCTGTTTTTATAAAAATAAAAATCAGAAAAGCTATGCCAATATAAATATTTCTGTTAAATTTTATAGGCGTACGGTTAACAACATATTTAACAATCAATAACGTTAAACATACGCCTAAAACTATTTCTCCAATAAAAACAGGAAAATTTAAAAACGACGGTTGTAGGGATGTTACAGCAAAGCGGTATGAATATAAAGAATAAAAAAATACTAATAGCCCAATTACTGACAATGATATCCCGTCAACGATGAGGCTCATAACTTTTCTATTCATGCACCTTCTCTTTCTTTTTATCAAAATATCCCGCCAAAACACATTCAATAATTTTTTCATTCCAATACGGGTTAATATATGTCCGCGGCAGTAAAAAATCATTTTTTTCCGGGTTCCGGCGTATCCCTGAAAAACATCGGCTGTAATTATACTCTTTCACCTTATTTATCGCTTCAAAACTCAAATTCCTTTCCATTCCAAAAGGAAAAGCGAAATATTTTATTTTCTGCCCCAACATTTTTTGAAGATGATTTCTTGAATCTGCCAATTCATACCCATAATCTATCCCTTTACTGCCGAAATCAACATGACTCCAAGAATGACTGCCTATTTCATACCCTCTATTGATTAAACTTTTCAAATCTTCCCAAGACATTGCCCCCCCTTTAATATTGGCTTTAAAATTATCTCTTATGTACCACTGATTATCCTCCCCATCGATAAACCCTACAGGCACAAAAATGCATGGTTTTATTTTGTATTTGTCTAATATCGGAGCCGCGTTTTGATAAATACTTTTATACGCGTCGTCAAACGTCAAACATAACGCGCTGTTATCCTCTTTAGTTCCTTCGTTTAACTCCACGATAAAATCATTTAAGGAAAGTATTCTATAATTATTATGATAATACTTTACTTGCTTTTCGAAATTATCTAGGCATTTTTCGCTGATATCATGGTAAATTGCTATTCGACAAACGCGCTTATTTCTGTGATTAATGTTTAAATCCCCGCGATGAATCACTTGGCTCGCGAATCTGATATAGGAATCCCAAATATATCCTTTAATCGTTTTTACCAACTTCTATCACCTTCTTTTTCGTAATTCCACAAATCAACAGCCATCGTTTTCTTAGACTACATTTCGCGCCGCGCGATTGACTACTCTATTCTTTATAATTTTTCAATCTCGCCCAAAAAAACTATAAAGGGCGTAACCTCGAAAACTTTATCCCGGCGGGTTTATCCCCTTAAATAGGCTAACAATTCCGTAATTCACGATTCTAAATTATATCATAATAATGCTTATTTACGACATTAAAAGATACTTCTCTTCAATTTTTACGGTAATCCTCTTATTTTCCCTGCCGGGGTAAGAAGTTTACAAAAAAATATCGTTTTTCCACGTCATGCACCTAATTTGTATAACCTTTTTAAAACCGCCCTTCGTATATCTTTTACTTTACTCTTAATAAGCTTTTCCTTGACTCTTCGATTAAAGATTTGCATTCTCGCCCGTAAAAAAGCGGCTTGCCCCAGTATGTTTTTTTTAAAAAAATAAATATCCCTGGTTTGCCTTATCCGCGCGTTCCATCTTAATTTATACTCTTCGTCTCCAATCATAAAATCAACTTCTTTCATCCCATCCTCAAAACCAAACTTAATAATGTAATAAAGCAGGACTCTCCCAGGAGAACAGGCGGAATATTTCAAATCAAAAGTAGGCATATAGTAATAGATAACTTTATCACGCAAAAAACATTGTGTTACAGCGATTATTTCACTATTCAATTTAAGATAAAACAATAACATTTTAGAATCAAGAATCATCTTTTGATTTATTTCGCGATAAAACAGTTTTGTTTTCTTATTCAAAAAAATACTTTTGCTTTGCCCTAAATACTTCCTTCGCTCAATATGCTGCCGGCACATTGTCTCAAACACTTCCGCGGCTTCACTCTCATCTTTGCAATACCCGAAATGGATTTTCCCCAGAGATGCCATTTTTTTTATTTTTCGTTTCGTCGTATCTTTAAAATTTCTGCTTAACCTTTTAAAATAATCATCCCATGTATTCCCCTCTAAAGACACATAGGGCGATTTCACCGAATCAACAATAAGCGTTTGCCACTTTTTACCGCTCTGGGCAGATAGCTGTTTCGCCCAATACTGTAAAGGGGAATCTTCCCTAACATTAAAGAATTCCGCCATACAGGTTTTACTATTTTCTAAAAAATCGGTAATTAGAGAAAAATTATTGGAATTGGTAATAATATCTCCGTAATCAAATATTTTTCGTCCCATAAGGCTGGTTTTTTGAAAAATATCATTCGCGCGTGCCATCGGAAATATCGTTATCTTATCTTTCTCTCTATATATCTGTATATTAATACTATTTTCATTCAGAAAATGTTTAGCATAGATTTTAAACCAACTAAAATCCAAAAATGGATGACGCCGGCCGCTATGGGTTAATTCACCATTCACCCACAGGTTTTCATATTTGTCCAAATCTTTATACGCGGTAACCGTATATCTATCCACTTTTGCGCCCCCTTTTTATTAACACTGCGGCGGCGCTAATCCATGTTTTTATAGAAAAAGGATTTAACCGAAAAGAATCGCTCAACAGCCTACCCGCTGAAATTTTATGATTAGTTTTCAAAAAAACCAGCGCCGTAGCCCTCATAAGTTCGGCTTTTCTCCGGTTAATTTGCCCCTGATAAAAAAATTTTTTATCAGGCCACTGGGAATAATGATAATCGATCACGTTAAAAGAATGCCGCATATGTTCCGCGATATTTCTGGTAATACTGCCTTCAGAAAAATTATAAACACCCAGCATCTCATTTAAGTATTCAATCTCGCATATTTTAGCCAGCCGCAGCCACAATTCATAATCTTCCACTCCGTTAAAATCTAAATTTTCAGAGAATAAACCCGCTTCAAATAATTTTTCCCGCCTTACCACAGTAGCTGAAGTTGATAAGCAATTACCTTTAAAAAGCAGTTCTTTATATGTTTTATATGGCCCGTATTTAAGCCTTTTGGAAACTTCTCCTTTTTCTACAAACTCCTCATTATGACAAATTAAATCAATACTCCCTTTCTGATCAAGGCATCTTTTTACCTTTAAGAGTTTATCCTTGCGCCACCAATCGTCAGCATCTAAAAAAGCGACAAATTCACCAACAGCCGCGTTAATCCCGCTATTTCTCGCGCCGCCGATACCTTTATTATTCTGATTTATTATCTTCTGACTTAAATACGGATAACCGATAAAATAATTTTTAACCCTTTCCAAGGTATCATCTTGGGAACCGTCATTCACAATGATGATTTCATAATTTTGAAATACCTGACTCCGTACCGAATCTAAAGCGTTCCCAATAAATTTTCCCGCGTTATACGCGGGGATTACCACCGAATAAAAAGGAAAATTCATCATCGGAGTATTGTTCCCTTTGTCTTTGATGCGGAATTATTTCATTAATTAGGTAATCGGCTATTCTTTTATTCACATTTTCATTTGTAATATGAAAGCATTTTTCTGAAACCACGTCTTTAGTTGCTTCATCGAGAATGAATAATTCCGGATGCTCAATAAACCTTTTTAACGATTCCCGCAAACCGGCTACGGAATTAAACACAGGGATTACTTTTAAATCCCGAAAGACAGAACCATTATATGATACAGGAAGCCACTGCCATACAGGGATACCTCTTATCAACGCTTCTTCAGCTACGGTAGAGTAGGAAAACACAATTAAATCCGCATTATTCAAATCTTCTTCCAATGAACCCTTGGTTATTGTTATTTTATTCTTATAACCGCGGAAATCGGCATATTCCTGCATCTTCACAAAAGGATGATTTCGTAAAAGTAACCGCAGTTGAGGCAATCCTTTTGCCGCTAAACATACCGCGTCAATCATTTCCATTTCTAAATCTCTGGCAACGGTAGTAACCATGAGTATATTCTTAATCTTTCTCATCTTACCGCCGGGATTAATACTATTTCTTTTAATATGCTCATATCGTGATGAGCCGGTTAAGATCACTTTGTCTTCCGGAAAGCCGCTTTCCATAAATATTTCTTTGCCTAATTCTCCCATCGCGAATATATAATCCGGTTTGGGAATAGAACAGTTGTCCCTCCAGATGCCATACTCTATTTCCGGATCAAGCACGATAAACGTTTTTTCCCGGCTATAACTGGCATGCTGCATGGCACAATTAACCGTTTTCGAAGAACCCAGTTTAGCGCCCATATAGAATGCCCGTGAATGCAAAAAAAGTTCTAAAAAAGTTAAAGAAACTTTTGGTTTATATTTTTTAAACGCTTTTTGGCTTGAGGAATAAATTAATTCAAAATTTGGTATATTCGAATTAATAAATCCATAAATCAATGGGCTTCGCAGTAATGGATAGAAATCGATACTTTCCCGGATAAATGCTTCTTTAAAACTATTTGTTCTACAAAAACTCAAAAATATAAAATATGGCCTAAAATTAACCAACGCTTTTAATCCTTCGCGCGCCGTAAGCAAATGCTGTAATACCACCAGATTCGTATGCCGCTTAAAAGGATCTAATATTTGTTTTAGCTTATCCTTTTTAAAAAAATAGTGAAAGGGCAGCTGCGCCCACAAAAACCAACCGATCTTTATCCCCGCGGCAGTTAACTTATCCGGTAATGATTTAAAATAATTATCTTCAAGTTCATACGTATCCTTATTTTCTTTTACGCTCCAATTCCAGAAACCCGAAAAAACAATATCACCCCCCCCTTGAGGCGCTCGACAGCATTTTTTTATCACAACCCCTTGCAGCAAAAAAGCAAAAAGGTATTTTAACCGCCCCGTTAGCCCTTTGAAAAAGATATCAGCGCGGCTTGTTTTTTTTCTGCATTTTATTTCTCTTATTTTCCAAATACTTCTTAAAACTTCCGCTAATTCTTTATATCCGCCATAAAAAACAATATCATTGGTATTCAGCGAATTAACCGCGGAAATAATTGTGAGGATTTCTATAATAAACTGAAATGTCGAATCACTCTCGCAATCTTTATGCGACACGGGATGGAACCACCATAAACTGACACCATCCTTTCTTTTTAATGCTTCTCTTAAAGTTTTCCCTTCTTTTGAAGATACTATCCCGATATTCGCGATTATATCAATATAGATTTTACGGGCTTTATCCTTTATCTGTGGCGCAATTTGTCTTGCGGAAATTAACTCGCCGCTGAACTTTTTTTTCAATTCCTCTTCTTTGCTGGGGCGTAAAAAGCTTAGGATAACCGCGTTAGCTGCCGGTAAATAATTTGGTTCTTTCCAACAAACCCATAACGTCTTCTTCGTCATTTTAGTCCCTTATCCCTATCGAAATACCTTATCAAATCATTACAAAATTATCTTTAAAAGACCTCTCCTAACTATTACTGCCCTAATTAAATATACGCGCGATTCTCAAAATTTGATATGGCGCAATGTACATTTTTGATTATGAACGAATACCTTTGGCCTTTTATTCCGGTTACGCGGATATCTTTTCAAGGTATATTTATGAAACACCTTATTCTGACTGCGGCTTAATGTAAGTAATAAAAGATTACGACACAAGCGCGTAAAAATATACTATTGGTTTCCTTAAAAAATATCTTTTCCTACGATTTTCTTTCTTTAAGAATTTTTTCGACTTCCATAAGATCCGATAAAGTATCTACGCTTATCGCGGCATATTCTGTTATGACCGCCTTAACCTTATGTCCATTTTCAAGAATCCTTAGAAATTCAATTCCCTCCACAAGTTCAAGGCTGGTTTGTTTCATTTTCACAAACTCAAATAAAAATTCTCGCCTAAAAGAATAAAGCCCAATTTGTTTATAAATAACATATTCCTGCCTGGTTTTAGGATAAGGAATTGGCGACCTTGTTAAATAAAGAATGAACTCATTTTTATCTACCGCTGTTTTCACAACCGACACATCAACATAATCCCCGATATCAGAAACCTTGGCGATAAGATTAGCGACATTAATAGCGTTGTCATCCAAAAGAGGCTGTACAACCTGAGAAATCATATCGGGATTAATCAATGGTTCATCTCCTTGAACATTAACGATAATATCTGATTCTAAAGCCACGGCGGCTTCCGCTATTCTATCCGTTCCTGTGGGATGCTGCGCGGAAGTCATAACCGCTTTTCCGCCAAAATCTTCTACCACGTCAAAAATCCGCCGGTCATCGGTCGCGACGATAATGTCATCTAAAACATCACATTTCTCAACATTCTTATATACATGATAAATCATTGGTTTTCCTAAAATATTAGCTAAAGGTTTACCTTCAAACCGCGTGGATTTATACCGGGCGGGAATAATCGCGATTATTCTTTTATTCTTTGCCATTTAACTCCTTTTCGTTTAACGCTATATTTTTTACCTTAGATAATGATCATCCTTTTATCAAAATATTATTATACAAAAATATTAAGCTAAGTAAACCCCGTTAGAGAACTTCGTTCTCTAACGGGGTAATCCTTTTTTATTTAAGGGCTCTTCCCGGTCGTAACCGCGGCAAATTAAACTTAAAACCTATTACTTATAACTCTATTTAACTAAAGAAAATAAAATAGGTAAAAAATCGAGAAAAGACGACATTTTACAAATTTTACGTTCCTTAAAAACATTGGGCTCTAAATTTTTAAATACTTCCTCATTAAACAAAGAAGGGATAACAATAACATTCAACCCCGCGCTAAGCGCCGCCTCAACGCCGCTGGCGGAATCTTCGAAAGCGATACATTGCGCCGGAATCAACCCCATTTTTTCAACAGTTTTAGTATAAAGCATTGGGCTGGGCTTTTTCTCTAAACCCGGCTCCCAACAAGTAGCCGCCATCTGATTTTCAGAATTATAATAAAAAAACTTGTGCCCATTATTTATATAACCTTCCAACCCGCAGCACAAAAACACTCTTTTAATAATGATATCAGAAAATACTTTTTCCGAAGATGTAGCATACCCTAAACGAACGTTTAATTTTTTTCGGTTTTGGTCAAGAAAAGTTAAAACCTCTTTCACTCCTTTTTTAACATCTGCGGTTGTTACGCTTAACAATTCAATATATTTTCGCTTCCGCTCCTCAACTAATTCTTTAACATCATCATCAATATCATATTTTTGCTTAATCTTTGAAATTATATCGAATAAGTTCCTTCCGACAAATTTCTCCCCCTCATCGATATGAGTTCCCCTAGAATCCAATAAAAATTTGTATGCTAAAAATATTTCCCGGCTATTATCAAAAAGAAGTTCATCGACATCAAAAATCATCCCGATTGTTTGAGTACAATCAATATCCCAAGCCGCAACTAAATTCTGCATCATTACACTCATTATTATCTACCCGCTATTCTCTTTATCGGCTTAATAAGCTCAACACCCCTTTCTATATATCACGCGCATATAATCCGCTGCTCCGGAAACATCAATCATCGCCTGCAGTTCATCTACCCACTTAACAAGAAATTCATTTCGCGCTTCACCACGATAATCCTGACAAGCTAATATACTATGAATATCCAACCCCCGTGTTTCCATATGGATAACTTTTAAGCCCGTAATATCCCCTAAATATTTAGCCGGCTCATAAGAAAAAAGAACAAGATGTTCTGCTGGAGCTATTATCGACGAGTATTCTTTCATCACTTTAATACTGAAACTATCAAAATTAGGCGTATAAACTATTATATACCCCCCTTCTTTTAAGAGCGCCGCGGCCGCGGACATAAAAGATACCGGGCTTTCAATATGCTCAAGGACATCAAAAATTGTAATGATATCAAAATCTTTTTCGGGAAAATTATCCAAAGATTCACGATAAACAGGCACGACTACTTCTTTAAGTGTAAATTTTCTTAATTTCTCGGAAAACTCTGAACCAAAACAAAACGCTCCGGCTTCTTTCGCAACAGAAAGAAAATAACCGTTCCCACAGCCGACATCCAGAATTTTCTTTTTTGCTAATCTCCCGCAATGCCTTTCCAATAATTGCACCCTCTCTCTACCAAAACGTTCTTTTCTATATTCATAGTGTTCACAGGAATCCTCTTTAGTATAAACCGTATAATTATCATCTTGATAAACAGCATTAGAATCACCAGGAATCTTCACCTGAAACCTTAATTCACATTTTTCGCATTTTACAAGCGGTATTCCATATTTATCGAATTCCTTAACATATTTACCAAAGTTGCATAAAGGACAGACTGAAATTTCTTTCCAGCCATTCTTATTGTTTACATTACTAATCATCTTTAATTCAAATTCTCTCTGCGATTCTAGAAAATTTGTTTTCCTCATTTTATTAATATCGACTTTAAGGTGTTTATTTAACAAATCAGTCAACATTTCACATTCCCTCCCGCTTTAATTCTCAAATGACTATTTTGAATATCTTTCATTACGAATCTGTAGCCTGTCCGTTTATCTAACTTGATGAAGCAGCTCCCATTTATCGACCCCTTTTTTCCACAAATGGGGAGACAATGACCGGTAAAAATCAATCACTTCCCAAAATTCATTCTCGGAGATACTGAGATAATCCAAAAATTCTTTGAAATATTTATTAGGAAACTCTCCATCATACCTGCGAACTAATGACACACCTTCTTCTCTAGTCAAATGCCCGTCTCTAATTTCATGAGCGACATCGGAAGTTGCCCGACCAATACCAAATTTAATATATGCCAGATAAAAATGAAACCCATCAGTCTTATCATCCAAACTCGCGTATTTTGAATATGTCCCTTCCGAACGCCCATCAAAATTAGCCTGAAATCCGGTATGTTCAACCGCATAATAATAATTTTCCTGAGGAACCCACTTTTTATAAAACGCAAACCAATGCATTTCAGGTTTAACTTTTTCGAGTTCTTGCGGCAACGGCGGTCGATATAGAGAAAATGAATTCTCTTTTACCTCTTCTTTGTTAAACAAACCCGCCTCAAGACCATATTGGATTAACTCATCCACCCCCGACCCTTTATAGTAAAAATTCTTCCAATCCGTAATTTGTTCAACCGATTTTTCCATATTTTTGGTCGAACCGCCATATTCAATCTCACCATTCTCTCCATAAAAAATTAGCGGCACGTTAAACTTTGCCGCGATATGAAAGGCATAAGCCTTTTGTCCATAGGCAAAAGGCTCCCAGGCATCACCTAACAATTCAAATGCTAATCTACTAAGTTTGCGGTGTATTTTTCCGTCTGGAAAACATAATAAATTATCAAATCCCTGATCTTTGAAATTAATATAATTTTCCCATCCAATATCCGTATACATAAATGGAGCCCATGTAACCGTAAAAGGATGCATGCCATATTTGTATTTTAATTGATGCGCAACATAAACGCTATCTTTTCCCCCGCTGGCGGGAACAATACAGTCATAGCTGCCGTCTTTCAACCGATATTTATTCAGCAAATCACATAACATTTCCTCTTTTTTTTTCCAGTCAATGCCATTATGTTTTATTTCCGCGTAATGACAAGCGCTACACACCCCTTCCTCATCAAAAATAATTCTTGGCCGCTGATTAGAAACAACACATTTTCTACAAAATTTAACTTCCTCGGACCTCTTGGTTAACTGCCGATCTAAAGTTTTTTTAGGAAACAACATGGTTTTCTCCCTCCTGTTAATAAGCTATATTTTATATGCTACATCGCATACAAAAATTCTTTTAAAATTTTCAACCCTGTTTCTCCGCTTACTTCGGGATGAAACTGACATCCAAATATATTATCTCTATGAATGGCGGAACAGAAACTAATTCCACCATACTCTGTTTCACTCATAATAACTGCCATTTCTTCCGGAACAACGGTATAAGAATGCACAAAATAAACCCACTCCCCGCTTCGGACTTTACTTAAAATCGTATTCTCCCACATAGTGGAGACCTCACAAGAGCATCCTTCCTTATCTCTTTTGGGAACTAATAATCTGTTCCAACCAACATGCGGAACTTTGTAAAACTTATCTTGAGAGATGGGCTCCGAAAACTTACGCACGGATCCGGCTATTATATTTAGCCCTTTATGCAGACCAAACTCATAACTTTCCGTCATGCAAAGCTGCATCCCCAAACATATTCCCAAAAAAGGCTTCGCTGAACGTATCGCGTTTTTTATAGGCTCTACTAAATTTCTTTTTTGTAAGTTTGTTATCCCATCGCCAAAAGCGCCTACTCCCGGCAAGATAAGCCGCTGGGCAAAAGCTATCACTTCGGGATCGGAAGATATAATGCCTACCCCTCCCAGATAAGACACTACCCGTTGTAGGCTAAAAAGATTTCCCATCCCATAATCAATTATAACTACTTTTGGATTTTTCATTATCTTACACTTCTCGCGAGTCAATCTCTGAAAAATTATTTACAAATCGGCAGCTACGCCCTGAATCCAATAATGCCTGCTTCACTGACTGTATCTCTGCGGGTTCTAATCTGCCGGATAAAAAATCTAAATTCCCTCTATTTTTTTTGAGAAATTCTATATTACCTTCTTTAAAAAAAGAATCCCGATTCGGTAACGCCTTCAATTGATGGTAATGAAAAATTGATGCCGCGCAAACAGCGTCAGCACGACCGACCTTAATTCCTTCCAAGAAATCTTTAACCTTTCCTACTCCGCCGCAAGCAATAACAGGAATGGGAACCGCCGCAGAAATCCTTTCGATTAACACCAGATCATATCCTCTCCCTGTTCCTTCTCGATCAATACTCGTTATTAATAATTCTCCGGCACCTAAATCCGCGGCTTCCTGAGCCCATTCAAAAACATCTTTATCCGTCTTTTCTCTTCCGTTATCAGTAAAGGCTTCATATTTTTCATTACCTCTCAACTTTGCCCCTATCGAAACAACTATACATTGCGAACCAAAAAATCTTGCCGCTTCTTTTACAAATGCCGGATTACGTACTGCGGCAGTATTGATTGCCACTTTATCCGCACCAGCGCAAAGTAAATTATTAATATCTTCCAGCGTTCTCACTCCTCCCCCCGCAGTCAAAGGAATAAATATACGCTGCGCCGCCTTCCGTACTATTTCTAACAAATTATTTCTCCCGTATAGGCTCGCGACAACATCAATATAAATTAACTCATCAGCACCGTCTAAATAGTATTTATAAGCGAAATCTTCCGGTTTTCCCAATACTCTCAATCCTTCCAAATGAACCCCTTTAACCAGATTGGGTCCTTTTACCTCCAATTTTGGTATAATTCGAATAGGATTCATAATCTTCCTACCATTTTCATATAGCGGTCCAACCCCCATCAACAACAAGATTATGTCCCGTAACATACCCTGACGCATCCGATGCCAAATAGATAACTCCTCCGATTATGTCTTCCTTATCAGCCATTCGTCCCAAAGGGTTTTTTTTGCTATATCTTTCCACAAATACACCGGGCTGCTTATTGCATACCCCTCCCGGTGAAATAGAATTCACTCTTATATTATATTTTCCATAACACGCTGCGAGATATTTTGTAAAAGTAATTATCCCGCCTTTTATGGCCGAATAGGCCGCCGGCATAGTCATTTCCGTATTGTCATAAATCGATAAATCCGCGCCGACAATACCATAAATGGAAGCAAAATTAATAATTACTCCTGATTTTTTCTCCTTCATATATTCAGCAGCTTTTTGGCAGCAAAAAAAATACCCGTTAAGATGCATATCTATATTTTTGCGCCAAGAATTAACATCCACGTCCTCGATAAAGTCACCCCAATCTTTTGTCCGAGGATACGCCGCGTTTATCCAAATATCGATTCCGTTATATTTTTTAATCAGTTTCCTGATATTCTCGCCGGTCTCTTCAATCTTTGCTATATCAAAATACTCATAATTTGCTTTATATCCTGCGCAGGAAATATCTTTTTCCAATAACGCTCCTTTTTCCCTGTCTATATCCAATAATACTGTGTGAGCGTTAACGCCCGCCAAAGCTTTTGATATTTCACTGCCAATCAATCCCGCGCCGCCGGTCACAAACGCGACTTTACCATTTAAAAGAAACTTTTCCAAATAATC
>JAHISK010000021.1 GCA_018818105.1 Candidatus Omnitrophota bacterium
CTTGATTTTTCAGCAGAAATAGCCTTGTTTATGCTTGATTTTTCAGTATTTAATGTTATACTTAGTTTAGAATGAAAAGAAACATTGAACAAAATTTAATTGAATGGAAGAAAAGTGAAAAAAGAAAAGTTTTACTTTTAAGGGGAGCGAGACAAGTTGGTAAGACTTTTTCTGTTAGAGTTCTAGGTCAATCTTTTAAGTATTTTTTAGAGGTAAATTTTGAAGAGGATAGAGCTGTAAGAACAATATTCAAAGAATCCTTAAATCCTGGTTATTTATCTGAAAAATTATCAGCATATTTTTCAATTCCAATTATCCCTGGTCAAACCTTATTATTTTTTGATGAGATACAGGCATCTCCGGAAGCATTAAGTTCTTTACGATTTTTTTATGAAAAAATGCCGGACTTACATGTTGCCGCCGCCGGATCACTCCTAGATTTAGCCTTATCAAACTTACCTTCTTATGGTGTTGGTCGAATACAATCACTTTTTATGTATCCTATGTCTTTTGATGAGTTTTTATATGCTTTAGGAGAAGAGGCTCTTATTGATATGAAAAATAGTAAAAATTTAGGGATTGTTTTTCATAATAAAGTAATTGGTTTTTTAAAGATATTTTATCTTATCGGAGGATTACCCGAAATAGTGGATGAGTATGTAAAAACAAAAAATGTTTTAAATTGTCAGCAAAAATTAGGGGATTTACTAGAGTCCCTTAGAGATGATTTTGCTAAATATAAAAAACGAGTTAATGTTCAGCTATTAAATGAGGTGTTTAGGTCTATCCCCTCGCAATCAGGGCATAAGTTTAAATATTCTAATGTAGACAGCGCGTATGATCATAGAGCATTAAAGCAAGCTTTAGATCTTTTAACGCAATCTGGATTAGCATACAAAGTGTACCATACAGCAGGGTATGGTGTGCCGCTAGGCGCGGAAATAAAAAGCAATAGATTTAAAGTTATATTATTTGATACAGGTATTCATTTTCGTATGATGGGTTTAAATAATGCTGATATTCTTGTCGCTGAAGATGTTGATATGATAAATAAAGGCGGTATTGCCGAAGTTTTTGTAGGAAATGAATTTATAAAGTCTATGGATAATAGGACCAGAGCGCAACTTTTTTATTGGCATAATGAAAATAAGGGAACCTCTTCTGAAATAGATTATCTTCTTCAAAGAAATAGTGAAATAATTCCCATTGAGGTTAAGTCAGGAAAAATCGGTAAAATGAAGAGTATGAATGTATTTTTAAAACAGCATAAGTCCGAATATGGGATAAGGTTATCGTTGGAAAATTTTTCAAGATATGAGAATATAGGAATTATGCCGTTATATTCTGTGAATATAATTTGAGCTTTGCCTAATTTAAAAATGAGGTGTTTACAAATATGAACCATTTAGATCAATTGGAAAACAAGAGTGTTTATATTTTAAGAGAAGCTTACGCTAATTTTAAGAATTTAGGGATGTTATGGTCTATTGGTAAGGATAGCACTGTGCTTTTATGGCTGGCGCGAAAAGCGTTTTTTGGCCATGTTCCATTTCCTTTAGTGCATATTGATACTAAATATAAGATTACAGAAATGATTGAGTATCGAGATAAATTAACTAGAGAGTGGGGGTTGAATATGATCTATGGGATGAATGAGCAAGCTTTAAGCGATAAACAAACGTTTCCTGATAAGGGTGCGGATAGAATTAGTTGCTGTAAGTTATTGAAGACGCACGCGTTGAAGCAAACTTTGAGCGGGCAGGGATTACGATATAGATTTAATCATGAAACACTAGAATATGAAGTAGATACCAATACAGAGGCTTTTACGGGAATTATTGTGGGGGTTCGTGCTGATGAAGAAGGGTCTAGGTCTAAAGAACGTTATTTTTCAGCAAGAGATCAGGGTAATATTTGGGATATTGGAGATCAGCCGCCGGAGTTTTGGAATCAATATAAAACTGATTTTGCTGCCGGTACGCATGTACGGATTCACCCATTGTTAGATTGGACAGAGCTCAATATTTGGGAATATATAAAACGGGAAAATATCCCCACAGTTTCTTTGTATTATAACCAGGGTGATGGGAGAAGATACCGGTCTTTGGGATGTTATCCCTGTACTTCTTCAGTTGAGTCTTGCGCGAAGAATGTTGATGAGATAATAGAGGAATTAAAAACAGGCAAGTTTTCTAATATAGCGGAACGGTCAGGTAGGGCGCAGGATAAAGATGATGGTGGGGGATTAGAGACATTGCGTAGGGAAGGATATATGTAGTGAATAGTCGATAGTCGTTAGTATTTAGTAGGGGCGGCAGATCTGCCGCCCGAGATAAAAAGATGAATAGTAAAAAAGTAGAAAGTATAGTTCAGAAATCAGACGATATCAGTGTTGACGAGACCGCACGTGAGACGATGAATATTGTTGTTGTTGGGCATGTTGATCATGGTAAGAGTACGATTGTGGGCCGTCTGTTAGCCGATACTAATTCTTTGCCTGAAGGGAAGCTTGCGCAGGTAAAGAGTAATTGCCAACGTAATTCTAAGCCTTTTGAATACGCGTTTTTAATTGACGCGCTGAAAGACGAACAGACGCAGGGAATTACTATAGATTCCGCGCGGGTATTTTTTAAGACTAATAAAAGGGATTATATTATTATTGACGCGCCAGGGCATATTGAGTTTTTAAAGAATATGGTAACTGGTTCATCTCGGGCGGAAGCCGCGTTGTTGGTAATTGATGCTAAAGAAGGAGTTCAGGAAAATTCACGCCGGCATGGGTATATGCTTTCAATGTTAGGTATAAAGCAGATAGTGGTTTTAGTAAATAAGATGGACTGTGTTTCCTATCGTAAGGATATTTTTGAAAGAATAGTAGAGGAGTATAGTCGGTTTTTATTAAAAATAAATATTTCGCCGGTTTGTTTTATTCCAGTGAGTGGAAGAGAGGGGGATAATATTGTCGCGGTGAGTGCTGTTATGTCCTGGTATAAAGCCACAACAGTATTAGGGGTATTGGATTTTTTAAAGAAAGAAAAAACATCAGCAAACCAGGTTTTTCGAATGCCTATTCAGGGAGTATATAAATTCACAAAATGTGGTGATACTCGGCGAATTGTGGCGGGAACGATTGAATCAGGAACAATTAAGGTGGGTGATAACGTGATTTTTTATCCTTCGGGAAAAAAAAATAAAGTAAAAACTATAGAAGCTTTTAATAAATCGATGAGGGAAGAATCATCTGCCGGCTATGCCGTAGGATTAACTTTATCAGAACAAAGTTATATTAAACGCGGTGAAATTATCGTGAAAGAAAATGAAGAAGCGCCTCAAATAGCTTCTAGAATAAAAGTGAATTTGTTTTGGCTGGGCAAGAAACCAATGGTAAAGAGAAAAGACTATATTTTTAAATTAGGCACAGAAAAAGTTTTGGCGCGGCTTGAGAAAATAGAAAGAGTTATTGACGCTTCTAATTTAAAGTCGGTTGAGGCTAAAGAGGAAATTAATCGGCATGATGTGGCTGAATGTATTTTGAAGTTAAAGAGGGCCATATCGTTTGATTTGGTAGATAAAATCGTGTCTTTAAGTAGATTTGTTATAGTAGCTGATTATGAGATTAGCGGCGGAGGGATTATTAGAGAAGCGTTGCCTGATGGACAATCATGGGTTAGGGAAAAAGTTTTTATGAGAAATTGTAAATGGGAGAAGAGCAATATTTCTCAGGAGGAGAGGGCTGAAAAATATAATCAAAAATCGGCGGTAATATTAGTTACCGGCGCCAAAGACGTGGGAAAGAAGCGGATTGCTAAAAAATTGGAAGCGAGTCTGTTTTCTCTGGATCGATTTGTCTATTTTCTTGGTATTGGGAATGTATTATATGGAGTGGATGCTGATATAAAGGGTAAAGCTGATGTAAAGCAGGAACATATCAGGCGGTTAGCCGAGGTATCCAATATATTAATTGATTCAGGAATGATTTTAATAGTTCCCGCGATTGAGTTGACTCAGGATAATTTGAACCTTATAAAAACATCAGTAAATATAGATAGAATTATAACTATTTGGGTAGGAGGAGACATTACAACGGATATAGAATATGATTTGCGCGTTGATAATGTGGATGATTTGGATAATGTAACCGGTCAAGTGAAAAGAATATTGAAAAATAAAGGGATTATTTTTGATTCGGCTAAAGAATAGCTTAGTTGACGGAGTGGAAAGTGTAAAAATGGTGTGAAAAATAAAGAGTAATTGATTAGTTAATTCAGCGTCTTGCCCGTATATTTATATATAAAGCATAGTAATATTAAAATTCTTGACAGCAGAGGGGGTTGTTTCTATAATAGTGTTCAATGCGTGAACAAACTGCCATTTTAAATTCAAATCTATCAAAATCAGAGCAAGAGGAAACTTTATCCCTTCTTTCGGAACTGCATGGTTCTTCTCACCTTACTCAAAGAGATTTAGCCTTAAAACTTAATGTTTCTTTAGGGAAAACGAATTATCTAATTAAGCAATTAATGACAAAAGGATTGATAAAAGCGCGTAATTTTTCAAATAATCCAGGAAAATTTAAAAAAGTAAAATACATTCTTACTCAGGAAGGGTTTAAGGAAAAATTCCGGTTGACATATTATTTCTTAAAAAGAAAAGAATCTGAATATCGGCGGATTAAAGAGGAGTGGGAGCAATTAAAGTTTTTAGTAAATACTGTCGGGAATGATGATGTAGCTGGTATAGATAGCGGAGAATTTAATAAAATATAAGAGGTATGATAACAATAACTGGTGATAGAGAGAATTGGTATGTTTTATACACGAAATCGCGGCATGAGAAGTTTGTTGAATCCGAATTATTGAATCAAAGAATAGAAGCTTTTACGCCTAAAATGATTTTACGCAAAAGATGGTCTGATAGATTTAAATATATAGAAGAACCTCTTTTTAGTAGCTATTGTTTCGCTAAATTTTCTTTATGGAATAAAGAAAAAGTTCTTTCCCAGGCGGGAGTAGTGAATGTGGTTAGTTTTAATAAACAATATGTTTCTGTTCAAGAATCAGTTGTAAAGTCTTTAAAAATTCTAATGAAAAATAAGATTAAAATTGATCCCTGCCCTTATTTCAAAGTCGGTAGCGCGGTAGAAATTAAAAAAGGGCCGTTAAAAGGGCTTGTTGGTTATGTGGAGGAGAAAAGGAATAGAAACGCGACGTTGGTAGTGACTGTGGATGCTATTTTGTCTTCGGTGAGATGTGTCGTTGATGTGGATTGTGTGGATTTAGCTTAATATGCTGATGTATGCTGATTTAGTGTTGTTCAGCGTTTATGGGAGTGAGAGGGCGGAGCCCTGCTTGAGAGATACGATAGAAGAGGGATGAAGGGAGATGGCTGTGACGAGAAAAATGATAGAAAAAGGAGCGACGTATGGCTTTAGATTTAAGTAGTTTGCAAAAGGGAGTTGATTCATTAGAGAGGGCGGTAAAGGTCGCATCTTTTAAGATTAAAGGCAAAGTTAATACTGATGAAGAAGAGGTTATTCGCGCGGGAGTTATTCAGAATTTTGAATTTACCTATGAATTGTGCTGGAAATTCATGAAGCGATGGCTTCAGATAAATATAAGCGGAGTTGCTGTCGATGGAGTTTCCAGAAAAGAGCTGTTTCGAATCGCGGCGGAAAGTCAACTTATTAATAATGTAGAAACATGGTTTGAATATAATGGGCTGCGCAATGAAACAGCGCATACTTATGACGTTAAAACCGCTGAAGATGTGTATGCTGCGGCGATTCATTTTGCTGCTGCCGCACGAATTTTTTTAAAAGTCTTAGAGAACAAAAATGATTGATGTTGCTCCGTGTTATATGGAAATAATACAGGATATACTTGAAAAGTATATTTTGAATTGGGAAGTACGTGCTTTTGGATCGCGGGTTAATGGAACAGCAAAAGAATACTCTGATTTAGATCTAGTAATTGTAGGTAAAGAAAAATTACCTAAAAAGACCCTTTATATACTTAGAGAAGAATTCCAAGAATCTGATTTGCCGTTTCGTGTAGAAATTATGGATTGGCAGACAATATCCGATGAATTTAAAAAAATAATCGAACAGGGTTATGAAGTAGTAAAATGAAAATGTTTTTATTTAATAGATTTAATTTTTAAAAAAAAGTTTATGTGTGTAAAAAACAAAGATAAAATTATTAATTTTATTCTTAGCGCGGGAGAAGGATATAAAGTAGAGTTTAAAGAATTATTTGGTAATGATAAAGATGATAGGAAAACTGTGGGGAAAACTGTGGGGAAAACTGTGGGGAAAACTGTGGGGAAAATACTCACTTTAATTAATGAAAATAATAGAATAACTCGAAAAGGACTTTCTGTAAAAACAGGTATCACAATAAGAGGAATTGAATGGAATCTTAATAAATTGAAAAAAGAAGGTATCTTAAAGCGGATAGGTTCAGCAAAAGGCGGATATTGGAAGGTAGAAAAGAAATGATAGTAAACAGATGGAAAATAATTGACAAGCGGTATAAGGTGATAAAGTGAAAATGCCTTTATTTAATAGATCTTGCCTTAAAATTAAACCTTTATCCGAAAGGGAACATTGTTTGGATATATCAGCAATATTGGAGTTAAATGACAACAATGAGGGATTTAAACACCAATCTTTAGAGATGGTTGCTGACCGAATCGTTTCTGCTAAAGATAGTAAATCTTCGGTTATTGTTATGATGGGGGCGCATGTTGTGCGGTCAGGCGCGCAAAAATATCTCATTGATTTAATGGAGAAAGGCTATATTTCATGCATCTCGACTAATGGCGCCGGTATGATTCATGATTTTGAATTTGCCATGATTGGTTCAACTACGGAAAGTGTCGCTAAATATATAAAAGAAGGGCAGTTTGGTTTATGGAGAGAGACCGGCCAATTGAATGATATTATAAATGGAGCTTATGAAAATAATAAAGATATAGGAATGGGGGAAGCCGTTGGTGATTATATTAATAAATCCGAGTTTCCATATAAAAACATAAGTATTTTTGCAAACGCCTATAGGTTAGGAATTCCTGTAACGGTTCATGTGGGGATAGGGTATGATATAATTCATTCTCATCCTAATTGTGATGGCGCTGTTCTAGGTAAGCTTTCATATAATGATTTCTTGAAGTTCGCTCGGGTTATGATGAATTTAGAGAGTGGAGTAGTCGCGAATTTTGGCAGCGCGATTATGGCGCCGGAAGTTTATTTGAAATCTTTAAGTATGGCAAGAAATGTTGCTTATCAAAACAACAAAAGTATTAATAAGTTTAGTGTTTTAGTATGTGATCTTCATGATTTGCCGTCAAATTTCAGAGAGGAACCGTTAAAGGATAATCCCGCCTATTATTTTAGGCCGTGGAAAACGATGTTAGTTAGGACAGTTGCTGATGGCGGAGAATCTTTTTATGTTAGAGGAAGGCATGAGGATACTATACCGGCGTTGTGGCAATATATAGAAAGGGTCAAGGGTCAGGGGGCAAGGGGCAAGGAAGAATAAAATATGTAGAGACAGGCATTGCGTTTGTCCGTTATTTTATATGGATAAGATAATTGATATATATAAATTAAGAGATAGGGTGAAGGAGTTAAAAGCTGCTGGTAAAAAAGTTGTTTTGTGTCATGGTTGTTTTGATCTTATGCATCCGGGGCATATTAAGTATTTTCAGGCAGCAAAGAAGATGGGAGATGTTTTGGTCGTAACTATTTCGCCGGATCAGTATGTTGATAAAGGGCAGGGGAGGCCGGTATTCAATCAGAATTTACGGGCAGAAAGTATTGCCGCTTTAGAATGTGTGGATTATGTATCGATAAATCAATGGCCGACAGCAGAAGAAACGTTAAGAACATTAATTCCTGATATGTATGTTAAAGGACAGGAATTCCAGAATTTGGAAGATAAAACAGGAAAGCTTCAGAAAGAATATAAAGTCATGAAGGATTTAGGTATTGAGATCGGGTTTACGCAGGAAGTGGTTTTTTCATCGACTAAGTTAATTAATCAGTATTTTAAATAATGGAAACAGTAATTAAAAATAAGATAGTATTTTTAGATGATCTAATTGAACGATTAGAAGAATTCAGGCAGGAAGGTAAAATAATTGTTCAAAGCCACGGCATTTTTGATTTTATTCATCCAGGTATTATAAATCATCTTAATTCAGCAAAAGGGCAGGGAGATATATTAGTTGTTACTGTTATAAAAGATAAAGATATAAAAAGAGGACCTGGCAGACCGATTTTCCCTGAGAATTTCAGAGCAGAAAATGTTGCCTCATTGGAACAGGTAGATTATGTGTGTATTGTAGATGATGAAATTCCGTTTGAAAGTGTACGAAGTTTACAGCCGCATGTATTTGCTGAGGGGTTGGCGTATAAAAATCGCGACCAGAAAGTCCATGAAGAACTTTTTAAAGAAAAAAAAGAATATTATTTTGGAAAAAGCAAAATTTATGAAACAGGAGGATTTTCTTTTATCTCTTCTCAGACAATAAACAGTTTTCTTGATATATATCCTGAAGAAACAAAACATTTTTTAAAAGATTTTTCTAAAGTATATAGTTTTGATGATGTTGCCGATAAAATTAATAGTTTAAAAGATTTAAAAGTCCTTTTAATTGGAGATGGGATTATCGATGAATATCATTATTGCACTGATTTAGGTAAATCCTCAAAGGCGTATCTTATTGTAAGTAAGTATTTAACTCATGAGGTTTTCGCGGGAGGAGCTTTTGCTATTGCTAATCATATCGCGGGAATATGCAACAAAGTGAAATTAGTGACTTTGTTGGGGAATCAGGATTCGAAGGAAGATTCCATTGTTAATAATTTAAAACCTAATGTTGAAGCAAAGTTTTTTTATAGAAATGATAGTCCTACTATTGTGAAAAAAAGATATATTAGCCAGTATCTTAATCAAAAGTTATTTGAAGTTAATTATCTTAATGATGAGTATATAAGTGGAGAATTTGAATTGGAAATTATTGAATATTTTAAAAAAGAAATTCCCAATTATGATTTAGTATTGATTTCTGATTTTGGTCATGGTTTTGTTACGTCCGATATAATGAGAGTTATCAGGGCTCATGCTACAAAAATAGCAGTCAATACTCAAACTAATGCCGCTAATTCCGGATATAATATGATTACTAAGTATAAAAATCCTAATTATGTTTGTTTGGATGAAACAGAAATACGGCTGGCAGCGCAGGATAGATCCGGAGATATAGAGGATATAATGAAGAATATAATTAAAACCATAGAGTCGGAGTATATTATTGTTACATTAGGAAAAAAAGGTTCGATTGGAATTGACAGAGAAGGGCATATGAATAGAACGCCTATTTTTTCATCAAAAGTAGTTGATACTGTAGGGGCGGGAGACGCGTTTTTTTCTTTTACCGCGCCATGTTTCGCGAAAGGGTTGTCTTTAGATTTGGTTTCTTTTATCGGTAACGCGGTTGGTGCTTTAGCTGTTCAAATAGTATGTAATAAGAAATCAGTTGAAAAGTATGCGTTGTTAGAGTTTATTCACGCGCTTCTTAGATAATGTGTAGTGTGAAAAGATAAAAACTATGAATATGAAGAATATTGTACAAGAAGGAAGTATTGAAATTGCCGCGAGAGCATATTATTCAAAGCTTTTAGTAATGATAAATAAAGTAAAAGCTTGTGATAGAAATGAAGCGTTAGGTTTTTATCAGGCAATAGAGATGGTTGGCCAGCTTATTTTGGCGCAAATAGACTCAAAGCATAAGATACTCTTTATTGGTAACGGCGCCAGCGCGTCTATTTCAAGCCATATGGCAACAGATTTTTGGAAGAACGGAGGGATGAGGGCGATTTCTTTTAATGATAGTTCTTTATTAACGTGTGTTAGTAATGACTATAGTTATAGTCAAGTTTTTGCCAAACCCATTGAGATGTTCGCAGATCAAGGAGATCTATTATTCGCGATTAGCAGTTCAGGAAGATCAGAGAATATTGTACGAGGGGTAACGGCAGCAAAGGAAAAAGGCTGTCATGTTGTTACTCTTTCCGGATTTGCGGAGAATAATCCTTTATTTTCATTAGGTGAATATAATTTTCACGTTCCTATTCATGATTATGGTCCGGTTGAGATTATACATCATTCTATCTGCCATTGTATTTTAGATTCAATTCTAAAGGCGAAAAATGGATAAATATAAAATAGATAGTCATAAACTTATTTATCATGTTCCCCGGTTAAATGATTGGTTACAAGGGAAAATCACCTATCCTATATATATGGAGGTAAGTCCCGCGGGAGCATGTAATCATCGATGCAAATATTGTGGTTTAGATTTCATGGAATATCAGCCTAGATTTTTAGATGAGGGTATATTAAAAGAAAGGCTTGGAGAATTAAGTAAGTTAGGATTGAAAAGTATTATGTATGCTGGGGAAGGAGAGCCGTTTTTGCATAAAAGTATGAGAGAAATAATTAATTGCACGAAGAAAAACAACATAGATGTTTCAATAACAACTAATGGAGTATTGTTTAATAAAGAAATAGCAGAAAAAACACTAGGTGATATTGAATGGATTAAAGTTAGCATTAACGGCGCGACTAAGGAAACTTATTCAAAAATCCATTGTTGTAAAGATAAGGATTATGACTGTGTGATTGAAAACATGAAATACGCTGTGAAAATTAAAGAAGAGAGAGGTTATTCCTGTACACTTGGGATGCAGTTGTTATTATTACCGGAGAATTATCAGGAAGCTGTTCATTTAGCAAAATTAGCTTGTGATATCGGTATGGATTATTTAGTGATAAAACCTTATTCCCAGCATCCGCAAAGTAAAACGACGCGATACAAAAGTGTTAAATATAGTGAATATGAGTATTTATCAGATGAATTAAGAAAGTGCAATACTGATAGTTTTAGTGTGATTTTTAGAATACAGGCAATGAAAAAGTGGGATGACAATGTGAAAAAATACAAGCAGTGTTTATCTCTTCCCTTTTGGTCTTATATAGACGCGGGCGGTAATGTTTGGGGATGCAGTGTTTATCTTGGCGATGAGCGGTTTTTATATGGGAATATTAATGAACAGTCTTTTCAGCAAATATGGGAAGGGCAAAGACGTTTAAATTCATTAAGGTGGGTGGAAAGCGAATTAAATGCTTCAGAGTGCCGCATCAATTGCCGGATGGAAGAAGTAAATAAATATCTTTGGGATTTGAAGAATCCTCCCGCGCATGTGAATTTTATATGATATATAATTATGGATTTACGAAATAAATCTAAAGAATTACGTAAAACAATTGTTAAAACTATTTGCAATGGCGGCGGCGGGCATATTTCTGCGTCTCTTTCTGTTGTAGAAATCTTAGCTGTTCTTTACTGCAACATTATGAATGTCAATTCTGAGAATTTAACCGATGAAAATAGAGATAGATTCATATTAAGCAAAGGCCATGCCGGGGTTGCCTTGTACGCCGTACTGGCTGATTGCGGTTTTTTTGATAAGAAGCATTTGGATACTTTTGGAAAGTCAGGAACTATTTTAGGCGGGCATCCGGATATGTATAAAGTTCCAGGCGTTGAGGCTTCAACCGGTGCCTTAGGGCATGGGTTTCCTTTTGGCGTGGGAGTTGCTTTGTCCGGTAAATTAGATAAAAAAGATTATCGAGTTTTTTGTGTTATAGGGGACGGTGAATGTCAGGAAGGATCAATATGGGAAGCGGCATTATTTGCTTCTCAACATAAATTGGATAATTTAGTTACAGTAGTAGATTTTAATAAATTGCAGGCAATGGATAAATTGGATGAAATAGTATCTTTAGAACCGTTAGTTGATAAATGGAAGTCTTTCGGTTGGGAAGTTAGAGAAGTGGATGGGCATAATATTGATGATTTAGAAGTGATTTTTAAATCAGCTCCTTTTGTTAACAATAAGCCTAATTTGATTATAGCGCATACTGTTAAAGGAAAAGGAATTTCGTTTATGGAAAATCAGGCTATCTGGCATTATCGAATGCTGAATAAAGAAGAAATGAAAGTTGCTTGTCGAGATTTAGGTTTACCCCCACACCAATTATTATGATGTATTATGTATATGTTCTAAAAAGTGAAAAGGATAAAAACTTCTATATGGGTTCGACGAATAATCTAAGGCGTAGATTAGGAGAACATAATAAAGGGTTAGTTTATTCTACAAAATTAAGAAGACCATTTAACGTTGTTTATTATGAAGCATATGCTTCAGAGAAAGACGCAAGGAAAAGAGAGTCTAATTTGAAGTTGCGCTCTAGGGCTTTCGCGCAATTAAAGAAGCGCATACAATTAAGTTGTGATTATAATTGGTGTGGGGGTGAATGAGAAACGCGTATTTAGCAGCATTATACGAATTAGCAAAACAGGATGAACGAATCCTGGCATTAGTCGCGGATAACGGTGCCATTGTTTATGATAAGTATCGAAAAGATTTTGGCGGCAGGTTTATAAACTTTGGCATATCAGAAGCCAATATGATAAGTGTTGCCGCGGGATTAGCTAGTTGTGGAAAGATTCCTTTCGCGTATACGATTTCTAATTTTATTACCATGCGTGCCTTTGAGCAGATAAGAAATGATGTTTGTTTGCAAAGAATGAATGTGAAGTTAGTAGGTATTGGCGCGGGATTTGTTTATAGTAATTTGGGGCCGACGCATCATGCTACTGAAGATATAGCGCTTATGGCAACCTTGCCGTTTATGACAATTCTTTCTCCCTGCGATGATTTAGAATCCAGTAAAGCGACTTTTGCCGCGGCTCAAATTGATGGTCCAGTATATTTGCGGTTGGCGACGGGCAGCAGTCCTGTTGTATATGAACAGGATTATGATTTTGAAGTTGGAAAAGGATTTGTTTTAAAGGAAGGGATAGATATTTCAATAATTGCTACGGGAGGAATCGTTCATGATGTTTTAGATGCGGCAAGAGATTTAGAAGATTCAGGAATATCAGTGAGAGTTATTAATATCCATACGATAAAACCGATAGATAAAGATATTATTTTAAAAGCGGCGCGAGAAAGCGGCGCGGTTTTGACTGTTGAGGAGCATTCAATCAATAATGGGTTTGGTTCTTTGGTGGCGGCAGTTTTATTAGAAAATAATGCGGATATAAGGGCATTTAAAAGAATGGGGTTAAATGATAAGTTTGCCCAAGGATATGGATCATATAAAGAAATGAAGGAAATGAATGGTCTTTCTAAAGAAGATATCGTTAGAGAAGCAAAAATGTTATATGAAAAGAAATTGAATAGCGCGTAGCGGATAGGAGAAAATTGCTAAACGCTACGCGCTATCCGCTGTGATAAGGAGTAAGCTATGGACTTGGTAAGTGTTAATGAAAGAAAAAAGATTTTAAAAGATGAGTTAAGACGCATGGTTGATATTATTAAAGTAAAATATAAACCCGATAAAGTTATACTATTTGGATCTTTTGCCAGAGGGAAAGTTCATAAATGGAGTGATATCGATTTGCTTATAATAAAGGATACAAGGCAAAGACCAATAGATAGATGTGTTAGATTAGCCCGGTTGGTTCATCCTAAAGTGGGTGTGGATTTATTTATATATACTCCAAAAGAATACGAGTTTCTTTTAAAGGAGAAGTTCTCATTATTAATGAATATATTAAAAGAAGGCAAGGTTTTATATGAAAAAAGAAACTGAAGAATGGTTGAAAATAGCGTTTGAAGATTATAAATCGGCAAAATTACTTTATGAAGAAAAACTTTACAGGATGGTATGTTATCATTCTCAACAGATGATAGAAAAGATATTGAAAGCGATCCTGACAGAGATAGAAATAGATTTTGCCAGAACTCATAATATCCTTGATTTAAGAAACGCGGTAAAACGGTTTGGATATAAGATAAATCTTTCCGACGAAAATGCTGTTTTTCTTAATGGGGTTTATCGGTCAAGATATCCTGCTGATTTAGGGCTATTGCCGTCGGGAGAGCCTAAAAGGGAAGACGCGCGGAAGGCTTTGGGTATTGCTAAGATAATATTTGATTATATTGAGATTTTGCAAAAGACAAAAGGAATATAAGTAAATGGGAGAATTATTAAACATAGTTACACCATTACATAAAAGAACGAAAAGAGATTATATCGGCAGAATGCGGGATGAAAAAGTAAAGTGTTCTTTGATCGCGAGAAAATATGATAAAGATTATTGGGATGGCTATAGGAGATTTGGGTACGGCGGATATCGCTATGATGGAAGATGGGAAGTAGTCGCCCAAAAATTAATAGATAAATATAGCCTTTACGGAAATGTGAAAATTTTAGATGTTGGCTGCGGTAAGGGATTTTTGCTTTATGAATTTAAAAAACTTCTTCCCCAAGCGCAAGTCACTGGGTTTGATACATCTGAATATGGGTTAGAAGATGCCAAGGATGAGATTAAGAATGATTTGTTTTTACATAGAGCCC
>JAHISK010000022.1 GCA_018818105.1 Candidatus Omnitrophota bacterium
GTGTATTTTATTTTTTTAAGGATCGAAAAATCAGCGACGGCGCTCTAGCGTCCGCTGGATTGGTTTATTATACCCGAATTTCGTTTGATTCTATATTATCAATTTTATTGAGATTTTCAACGCAGATTGAAACGAAATAATGTCCCGGTGTTGAGGGATTCGATTGTTATTGCGACGAAAGATTACGCAATAATAGCTAAAATTCCTCTGACCAAATGAAGAATAATATTGGCATAAATTCCCGCCACGACATCGTCGCCGACCACGCCTAAAGCGCCATGGTATTTCTCTATCTTATCAGCGGGGGGGATTTTGATCATATCTAGGGCGCGGAAAAGAAAGAACCCGCAAAATATGAATTGCGGAGTATGGGGAATAAACAACATCGTTATTAACATTCCGGCAAAATCATCTATAACGATTTTTTTGGAATCTTTTTCATTAAATATCTTCTCTGCTCGAGAAGAAAGCAAAAAAGAAACCACCACAGAAATAGCCGTAAACACCACAAAAGAAGAAGAATTCTTGATGAGAATAAAAATAAATACCGCAACTACGCAAGCCAACGTCCCCGGAAAAAAAGGAGAATACCCAATCCCAAAAATACTAGTAATCCAAACACAAACCTTATCCCGCAACAACAACTTCTTCACAATCCTCTTCTCCCCCCTTTCAAAATTTTCTCTCAGAAAATTTTGGTCGATAGTCTGATTAGAACGTCTTTATCGTCTTCCTATTAGTCCACAAATAACTTATCCCGGAAAAAAGCGTAATTACCACGACATACCACATAACCGCGGGAACAAGCTTATAATACAAAAAATAAACCGTGCTGCTATCGGTCACTTTAGAAAGAATCAGCGTGATAAAAATCAAAACTATACCGATTATTTGAGAAACTGTCTTATGTTTACCTAATGTTTGAGCTTCTAACACTATCCCCTTACTTAAACCATAAAACCGCAACCCCGTAATAATAAACTCCCGAAGCATAATCACACTAACCATCCAGGCGTTTATAATGCCTACCTGCAAAAACGCGAGAAAAACTCCTATAATAAGAATCTTGTCAGCGATAGGGTCAAGCAGTTTACCTAAATCTGAAATTAGATTTTTCTTGCGCGCTAAATACCCATCAAGAAAATCGGTTATCGAGGCAATAATAAAAATAATAAAAGCAACGATTAAAAAAGCTAACGTATCTTTTATAATTAACCCTATACATATAAAGGCTAAAAAGATACGTGAAATTGTAAGTTTATTACAGATATTCATAACAAATATTGATACTTATTGAAATTCGCTTCGCGAAATTTGTAGAAATTCATTGTTCCCAGCTTTTGCAATAAGTTTCTATCAATTTCAATTAATTTCGCGAGAGTAAGCGAGTTAATCTCAGTTAATTTTTTTATCAGATCCCTACCAAATCATACTCGTAAGCGTCGACAATCTTTGCTTTATAAAAATCGCCAATCTTTAACTTCTTTTTATTTATAAACACCTCACCGTCCACCTCAAAGGCGTCATACTGAGTTCTGCCTATAAAAATATTGTTATCCTGATCCTGGACTAACACGTCTAACTCTTTACCTATCAATTTTGAACTTACTTCCCCAGAAATTTTTCTCTGTAAATCCATAATTTGACGATACCGGCGCATCGTCGTGCTGTGATGCACGGCGCCTTTACAGTCATGAGCGAAAGTACCTTCTTCACGAGAGAAAGCAAAAACACCTAATTTTTCAAACTTAGTCTCCTCTAAAAAATCTAGAAGCTGGGAAAACTCTTTTTCGCTTTCTGAAGGAAATCCCACAATAATAGATGTCCGCAACACACATCCGGGAATTTTACTTCTTATTTTTTTTATCAAATCAACAATCTGTTTACGGGATGTGTCCCTGTTCATCAATTTTAAAATTCTATCATTTATATGCTGAATAGGCAAATCAATATATTTACAAATCTTAGAAGATGTGGCAAATAAATCTATTAATGAATCGGAAAAATGCCTAGGGTGAGTGTACAGCAATCGAACCCACTTAATATGGATTAATTCTTTTAAAATGTTTTTTAGCAAATAAGTTAAATCACCGCGGACGCCTAAATCTTTACCCCAGCTGGTAATATCCTGACCAATGATATTAAGTTCGCGAACTCCTCCTTTATCAAGGGCTCTAACTTCTTTTAGTATCTCATCTTGAGGTTTGCTTTTAAGAGGGCCTTTTATAAAAGGAATAGCGCAATAAGAACAATGGTTTAAACATCCTTCACTAATCTTTAAAAAATCAATAAATGGCGGTGTAAGTTTTTCTCGTTTTAAGAAGCGTCGGCTAAACTCTAAAACCGGCCACCACTGATCTACTTGGGGAAAAAAGTCTTTTAGCTCCTTTTTATATCTTGATACTAAACAACCAAAAACAATTACTTCTTTAACTTGTTTTCTCTTTTTTAAATCGAGAGCTTTTTCAATTATACCGATAGATTCTTCTTTGGCATCTTTAATGAATCCGCAAGTATTGATAATAAGCGTGTCCGCTTTATTATCTTTTTTTAAACTATACCCTTTATCTAAAAACTGCCTGACGACAATTTCTGAGTCATAGGTATTACGAAAACAACCCAAGGATATTATAGAAAATGTTTTTTTAGACATCCGATTAGACTATTGACTATCGACCATAGACTATAGACCTTCCCAAATTTTTTCATAATCCTCTAAGAGATTTTTGTCGATGGTCGATGGTCTATCGTCAATGGTCTATTTTATTATTTATCCACAGAAATGCCCGAATGAGTTATTCTAAGGCTCTTTATCGGTTTTCTCATCGCGGTTAGCGGAGGAATAGGTTTTCCATTTACCTCTAAATAAACTGCTGAACCATCACTAATTTTAAATTCTATCTCTTTTGTTCCTTTCCACATCTCTACTGTTCCTTTATTCAAAATACCTTCAAAAAGCAGATTACCATCAACTTTAACCCTTACAAAACAATCCTTTTTAACTTCTAACGACACATCTATCGTATCAGATAAATTATTATCCTTACCAGGTGAAGAAATAATCTTACTTTTTTCCTGAAATGAACTCGAGTTACTTTCTTTTTGAACCTGACTAACCACGGGTTTTTCTCTCGGCTTAAAAATCATCCCAATAACAAATTTAGTAAACATAAACAATACAAATAAAATAATTCCGCCAACAATAAACGGTTTTATATTCTTTGTTAATTTGGCAAGAACCTCTTTCTCTGTACTTTTATTGTCTTTCTGTTTAGATACAACTGCGGTATCAACCTGAGCATCGTCAATCCTTGTACCGATTTTTTTAGATTCTACTTCTCGGAAAGGTTTTGGCCTGCTAAAAGGATCTTTCTTCTCCCCCGAAAACCCCCTAGAAGTTTTTACAGAAGAAACAGTATCAAAGGTACCGGCAGCAATAGTAACACCTAAAAAAGAAGCATAAATTTTTATAAACCCTCTAAAATAGGTAGCGCTTATATTAGTTAAATCTCCCTCTTCAATAGAATGTATTACAGATGGACATAATTTTGTCTTTTCAACTACCTCTTCGATAGTAAGCCCTAACTTTTTTCTTTTCTCCGCTAAGTTATAACATAAATCTTTAATCATACAGCATCCCTCTCTGCTAAAAATTCTTCCGGATTAACTAAAATCTCCCGCGCTTTGCTCCCGCAAAACGGGCCAACAACTCCAGAGTCTTCCATTAAATCAAGCAACCGAGCCGCCCTGGTATAACCCACACGCAACCTTCTTTGTAAAAGCGACGCTGAAGCCTGCCTTGCTCTAAGAACCGTCTTAACCGCGTCATCAAAAAGCTCATCTTGAGCACCACCTAACTTCTGTTTCTTTTCTACTTCACTAATTGACTCTTCATACACAGGCCCGCCTTGAGAACGAACATAATTGGTAAGGTTATCTATATCTTCATCATCCATAAACGAACCTTGAGCTCTAATTAATTTTAGCGCGCCTGGCTTTAAAAACAAGAGGTCTCCTTTCCCAAGAAGTTTATCAGCGCCCATAGCATCTAATACTGTACGCGAATCCACTTTCGCCGCCACTTTAAACGAAATTCTAGCAGGAAAATTTGCTTTAATTACACCGGTAATAACATCAACTGATGGCCGCTGAGTAGCTAACACTAAATGGATTCCAACTGCCCGTGATAACTGAGCAAGCCTTTGAATAGCTGTCTCAATGCTTTCTCTGGCAACAAGCATAAGATCGGCTAATTCATCCACTATAATTACAATGTAAGGCATTCTATCTTTACTTCTATTACTATTATAAATATCTATATTTCTAACGCCGGCATCGGCTAACATCCGATACCGTTTCTCCATCTCCTCAACAGCCCAATTTAAAGCGACAAACGCTTTTTTCGATTCCGATATTATAGGATGAATCAAATGCGGGATCCCACCAAAAGAAGCAAGTTCTACCATTTTCGGATCAATAAGAATAAATTTAACTTCATCGGGCTTAGCTTTAAAAAGAATAGACGAAATCAAAGAATTAACACAAACCGTTTTACCTGCCCCTGTCGCGCCAGCGATTAAAAGATGCGGCATTTCTTTAAGGTCCGCAACAACGGGATTGCCTGAAACATCTTTACCTATAACTAAACTCAATTTTGAAGATGCCTTAATAAACGCTTTTTCCTCCAACACTTCCCTTAACGAAACTAAAAGCTTTATTTCATTAGGTATCTCAACACCAACAGTACCTCTACCCGGCATCGGCGCGACAACTCTTACCGAAGACGATTTCATCGCTAAGGCGATATCATCCGCTAACGCTGATATTTTTTGTATTTTCACTCCCGACTGAGGTTGTAACTCATACATTGTAACAACCGGCCCCTTTTGAACGCTTACAACTTTAGCGCCAACACCAAACTCAGCAAGAGTCGCTTCTAAGTCTTTAATGTTACTCTCTATATCCTCTTTTACTCCCTGATGATCAGCGTACACGGGTACTTTTAAAATCTCAGGAGTTGGTAAATTGTAAGTTAGTGAATTAAACTGGGTGCCTACCTGATTCTCTAAATCTGATAATTTCTTTTTCACCGCTTCTTTATCAACTTGTCTTTCCGCTCCCGGCGACGACGAAATCACCCGATTAACATTTTTATCAACTTTGGGCGTATATACTCTTATTTCCGGCTTATGTTTCTTATTAAATTGAACCGTACGCTTAAGAAAAGATTCTTTTTTAGGTTTAGCGGCTTTACTGAGAACAGGGTTAACTCTTCTCTCTTTTATCACCGCGTAACCACTTTGCCAAAGCATCGTTACCATCGAAACTAACTTAAAAATCAATAGTTTTACCGCCAAAAAAGCGTCAACAAAGAAATAGCCGAAAAGTAATAACGCGTTCACTGCAAGCAATAGAAAAAGCGTAATAAAAGCGCCGTGACTGCCTAAGTATTTCTTAAAAAAACTGGTGATAAAAAAACCCAATATACCTGAGGACTTAAATAAAAAAACATTTTCTTGAAAAAAAAGACCTAGAAAAGCTGAAAGAAAAATAATAAAAAAACAATAAGAAATAATATTAATAACTTTATTACGCCCTAATCCAAAAAAACGTAAAACTCTCAATTCGCTTAACCCAAAGAAAAATAATGAAAAAGGAAAAAAGTAAGAGGCATACCCAAACGCGAAAAATAAACAACCCGCTACATACGCGCCGCCAATACCAATTAAATTATTTATTTTTCCCGATACAGGAGAACTTAAAAAAGAAATATCTTGACCTGAATACGATATTAGACTTAAAAAAATCAGGATGGATGAAAAAAAAAGAATAACACTCTTCAGAAAAGAAGAGAAATTTTTCATTACGCTTGTTTAATACTAAGATTGATCCTTCCTTGAGGATCTATACCAATAACCTTTACTTTTACAATATCTCCTTCCTTCAATACATCATTTACATCTTTTACAAATGTATCAGAAACCTCTGAGATACGTACTAACCCGCTTTTACCCGGGACTATTTCACAAAACGCGCCAAAATTAACTAGCCGCTCTACTTTCCCTTCATAAACATCGCCTACTTCTATGTCTCTAACTAAATTAGAGATCTGCATTATTGCTCTTTCCAAATCATCTTCTGTCTGGGCCACCACAGAAACAGTGTTCGTTTCATCATCAATATCTATACTAACATTATAATCACGGGTAAGACGCCGTATCATCCTTCCCCCCGGACCAATCACCGTGCCGATCTTGTCCTGATCAATCTTAAACGATTTTATCTTAGGAGCATACTTTGAAAGCGCCGGCATAGGCGCCTCTAAAGCTTTCGCCATCTTTTCTAAAATAAAATGACGACCTTCCTTTGCCTGATCAAAAGCTTGTTCTAAAATTTCAAAACTTAAACCATCTATTTTTATATCCATCTGAATCGCGCTCACTCCTTTCTTCGTTCCCGCGATTTTTAAATCCATATCACCATAATGATCCTCTATTCCAGCTATATCAGTAAGCACCTTATACTTATCTTTACCCTTAACTAATCCTAACGCTATACCAGCAATAGCGGCTTTTATAGGAACACCTGTATCCATTAAAGATAATGAAGCCGCGCACACTGTAGCCATACTGGAAGATCCATTAGATTCTAAAATTTCCGATACTACCCGTATCGTGTAAGGAAACTCTTCCTTTGTGGGAAGTATACTTGACAGCGCTTTCTCAGCTAACGCGCCATGCCCAACATCACGACGAGAAGGACCTCGCAAGGGTTTTATTTCTCCAACACTAAAAGGCGGAAACGCGTAATGCATCATGAAATTTTTATATTGCTTCCCCTCTAACGCTTCTATTAACTGTTCATCAGAACTGGTTCCTAATGTAATAACTGCTAACGCCTGGGTTTGCCCACGCGTAAAAATGGCTGATCCGTGAGTTCTAGGTAAAACTCTCACTTTACAATCTATAGGTCGAATCTCCTTTAATCCTCTACCGTCAGGCCTCATATCTTTCTCTAAGATATTAGTACGCATAACTTCTTCTTCTAATAAAAAGAAAACATTTTTCACTTCATTTACGGTAAGTTCAGGATTATCCCCTAATAGTTCTTCATGTATAGAAGAAATCAGTTTCTTCGCGGTCTCTGATTTTTCTTCTTTATTTCCTTTACCATACAGGTCTTTTACTTTTGGCTCCATTTTCTCTCTAATTACTTTTTCTAATTGAGAGTTATTTTCAGCCACCTTAACAGAAACCTTCTTTTTTCCAACTTTATCGGCTAATTTTTTCTGTAAAGAAATTATCTTCTTTATAAAAGGATGAGCAAACTTTATCGCGTCAATTATAATCTTTTCATCTATCTGGGAAAATTTGCCTTCAAGCATTAAAACTGAATCATCTCTACCGACAACTACCAAATCAAGATCTGAAGATTGTCTCTCTTCATAGGTAGGGTTAATAATAAACTCATCTTGCGCCAACGCGACTCTAACTGCCCCAATAGGCCCGTTAAAAGGAATATCGGAAATTGTCAAGGCGCAACTAACACCATTAATAGCTATAACATCAGGATCATTCTTCCCATCGCTTGATAAAACCATCGCGATTACCTGCAACTCATGGGTCAAACCTTCAGGAAAAAGAGGTCTTATCGGCCTATCTATTAAACGAGACGTAAGAATTTCAATATCTTTAGGTCTGCCTTCCCGCTTGAAAAATCCGCCGGGGATTTTACCGACAGCATATGTTCTTTCTTGATAATCAACAAATAATGGAAGGAAACCTATACCTTCTTTAGGTTCTTTAGGTTCTTTAGACATACAAGCCGTAGCTAACACTACCGTGTCTCCGCATGAAACAGAAACACTGCCATTGGCTTGTTTTGCTAACTCACCAGTAGAAAAAGTAATAGGATCTTTTCCGATATCGGAAAGAGAAAGTGATGTTTCCATAATATTTTTATTTACTAAGTTTAAGCTCTTTTGCGAGCTCTTTGTACCCTTGAGGATCCTCTTCTTTACAATAGCTTAGAAGCCTCCGCCGTCTACCGACGAGCATTAAAAGACCTCGTCGAGAATGGAAGTCTTTTTTATGGGCTTTAAGGTGTTCGGTTAAATATACAATACGCTCAGTAAGCAACGCTATCTGAACAGAAACAGACCCGGTATCTTCCGGATGCCCTTTAAATTTCTCAATTATCTTTTTCTTTTTATCTTTCGTTATCATAATGTTCTATAATACCTCGCATATGGATATCTGTCAATTACAATCTTCCCTCAAAAAACTCTGAATTTAGTTTGTTTTTTCGGAAAACGACAGGACCTTCTAAATAATTATCACCAAGAGGTCACAAAAGATTACTGTGAATCATCTCCAATGCGTATACATATTACCAGAGAACCAATCTAAAGTCAATAAAAAATATTTTGATTCAGTTTATCCAAACAATACCTTTATTTGAAAATCTATTTGCGATGCGTCTAATTCCTCGGGTATCTGGGGAAAACTAGGAGCATCAGACAGAACCTCCTCAACAATTTCTCTCAACCCATAGTCACTGGAAGAAACCCTTATATCTTTCACATAGCCATCTTCTCTTACAGTGAAAAACAAATCAACACTGCCCTTAATAGGAATCTTCCTACAGGCTAAATAATTATTCATTTTTTTATATACACCCGCGTAATACTGTTTCCTTTTTACTTCGGCAGAATCAACTACGGCCTGACTCTTCATGCCTTGGTTCTTTATATTTTGCAGTTTTACAATCTCTTGCACCACCTGCTCTCTTTCTTTTTTAATTATTCTTGCCTGTCTCTCCAAGTCTCTTTTTAATTCATCCTCTTTTATTTTCTCTCCGGCTTGTTTTATTTCTTGGTGTAATCTTCCTGAATTATTGTCTTTATTAAGATATTTTGTAGATGTATACCGTCGTGATGATACCTCATTTCTGTTTTCTGAATAAATTCCTTCAAATGAAGATTTACTATCGCCAAAAGCGTCAAAAGGCACTGATACGTTAAAGCCTAACATATGAGTAAAATCATCTGTTCCTGCGGGCATATCAAACCAATGCATACAAGTATAATCAATCCCAAAAGTTAAAGGACAATTTATACCATCTTGAGCAAATGCCTGAGGCCCAAACTTAATCCCTAACCCTCCAGTAACAGCTTTATCCAAACTGCTATCGGAATTTATATTATACCCGCCTAATCTAGCGGCAAGAGAAATACCTTCATAAGGTAAATCAAACCATCTCTCTATACCAAGGCGTAAATTATTTTCTGTCTCTTCGCTCTCGCCCAAAACATCGTACAATTCCGCGCAAATAATAGTCTTATCATCCGGCCTAAATGATATGCCAGGACGAAGGTTACTTATTGCTTTTAATTTCAATCTTTCTCCAAATAAATCAAACTCAGGCTCATTTACATCCTGCCATAGCACACCTAAAGATACTTTGTCCAGCTTCCAGAACAAAGATAAATCTAACCCTACAGCATTATCTGAAGATGTATCCGGCCCAATAATAGATGTACCCGCAATCATCCATCCAGCGTTAATTGTCGTTTCATAATTTCTTTGTCGCAAATTCACCCCTAATGATAAATCTAAAAAATCAATAGGCAATTTTTTGGCGTAAGACAGCCAATACCATTTATCAACAATTTCCATTGATACAGCTTTAGCCCCTGAATTCACAAAACTAAAACCTAAATTACCATAATCCTGCCCATCAAAAATAAGAGGTGAAACGACACTTACAAAATCATCATAGTTTACCGTATCCCTATCATAAAGAGTCGGTGTATATGTAAGTTTAATATCCTCAATTTGCGTCAAACCAGCAGGATTCCAATAAGTAGCATTCTCATCATCAGCCACCCCTACAAAAGCACCGCCCATGGCAAGAGGCCTCGCTCCCACACAAGCAAAAACCTGATACCCTGCTATCATATTGATAGCACAACATACTAGAAACAGCCTAAATACTAAATACCTAAAAACCATATTCGTAAACTCCTTAAGTTTATCCCGACACGATCCCCCAGATAAAAGGATAGTCGGGATTCCGCTCCACAAGAAGCAAGTTATTCAGTAAATCCAGGTAACCCGTGGAGCTTCATTTCCCTAAAATAGACCCAAAAGCCTATCTTGAGTGTGACAAATATATCATAGATGTATTTAAAAATCAAGATAATTCCCGGCGCCTTCAATATAATAGGATTTCAACAAAATCCGGATAGAAATTGCTTTACCTCTAGTTATTTTATCTTTTTTTTACAATAGGGGACGCCTATAGAAAAGTACAATAGGGGACGGAGTTAACTTATTAACTTACACCCCTTCTTTTCATGAGTTAAAATACTTCTACTGTCAAGACCAAAGTTAAGATAATTCAAGGTGGAAAATTTTATTTTCCGAAACGTTAAATTTA
>JAHISK010000002.1 GCA_018818105.1 Candidatus Omnitrophota bacterium
ATTTTTGTTTGCTTGAGCGGAGCTTGTAAAAAACTCAAGCTAAAGCAAGCCAATAGGTTACGTAAATACGGCAACACACTTTGTTTTGTGGCTAATGTCACAAAATTAGCCATAAATACCACATTAATTAAGAAAGAACCGGGTTTTCAAGGCGATTTTGAAAGTTTTTTTTAGAATTTCCTAACTCTTTATTCTACTAAATGTTATAAAGGCTGAATTTGGAGAATTTTTTGAATCTATCAAAAGATATTAAGTTTTTACTTAATACGTGTGTGTTCATTAAGTAGGCAGATTCCCAATATGTTTCCGGCTTCGGTCAGCTGTTTAGTGAATGATATGTCTGCGGGGTTGCCGCTGGGATGGGCTATGCTTTGATTTAAAATACCAATGCTTACGACTTCAAATACCCTTCGGGATTATTTACACTATTCACGATCGGCTATTGCTATTTTCTTTGTTTTTAAGCCTTTTTTAGACAGTCACTTTTAATTCTTAAATGACAATAAATTAATAGTTCTTGATTATTGTCTGGTTTTTGGTATCATTTTCCTCTAAGAGTGTCTGCTGTGAAAGGGGGCAGTTTTTAGTATTCATATGTAATGGGCGGTTGGCGCAGCGGAAGCGCATCTCGTTTACACCGAGAGGGTCGTAGGTTCAAATCCTACACCGCCCATATTTAGTTCGTAGTTATGAGTTGGTAGTTCGTAGTAGAGAGAATAAGAGATTCTTTCTACGAACTACCAGCGAAGCGTACTACGAACTAATAGCGAAGCGTACTCTATGAATTTAGATATATTACGGCATTCTTGTTCTCATATTATGGCGTCTGTGGTTAAAAAATTATACCCAGAAGCAAAATTAGGTATTGGTCCGTCTATTGAGAATGGATTTTATTATGATTTTGATGTTCCTGGAGGGATAAAAGAAGAGGATCTTGGGGCTATCGAACAGGAGATGGCCAAAGTTATTGAAAAAGATTCGCTTTTTTTTTGTGAACAATGGCCGGTTAATGATGCCCTAGATTTTTTTCAGGAGAAAGGAGAAATCTATAAAGTTGATCTGATAAAAGCGTTAGGAGTAGATAAAGTTTCGGTTTATAAAAATGATGATTTCATTGATTTGTGCAAAGGTCCTCACCTACGTTCTACAGGTAAAGTAAAGTATTATAAGCTTTTATCTTTATCGGGAGCTTATTGGAAGGGGGATGAAAAAAATGCTCAGTTAGTTAGAATTTATGGAACGGCTTTTTATACTAAGAAAGAGTTAGATAAGTATTTGCATGATTTAGAAGAGGCAAAAAAAAGAGATCATCGAAAGCTAGGTAGAGAGTTAGAGCTCTTTGACATATATTATAATAAAGCGGGCGCGGGCTTGGTTTTTTATCTCCCCAATGGCGCCATTTTAAAAAAGATCATTGAAGATTGGGAAGTCCAAGAACATCTTAGGCGGGGATATAAAATGGTAAGTACACCGCATATTATGAATAAAAGCTTATGGGAAGAAAGTGGTCATTTGCAGTTTTATAAAGAGTACATGTATCCGGTGGTAAAAGAGAACCAGGAATTTATTTTAAAGCCGATGAATTGTCCCGGCCACATCCTTATTTATAAATCACAGCTTCGAAGCTGGCGGGATTTACCTCTACGAATATTTGAGTTAGGTACGGTTTATAGGTATGAAAAAAGCGGTGTGTTGCACGGTCTTTTGAGAGTGAGGGGATTTACTCAGGATGATGCTCATATTTTTTGTAAGAAAGAAGACCTTTATGATGAAATAGAAGGGGTATTAGGATTTGTCAAAGAGGCGATGGCTACTTTTGGGTTTAGCGATTTTAACGCGGAATTAAGTACGCGGCCGCGGGATTTTATTGGAGATAAAGAGGATTGGGATGTCGCCGAGAAGGTTTTAGAAGATGTGTTAAAGAAAAATAAGTTTAGATATAGTATAAATGAGGGTGACGGCGCTTTTTATGGTCCGAAAATTGATATCAAATTAAAAGACGCCATAGGTAGAGAGTGGCAATGCGCTACAGTTCAGCTGGATTATAATATTCCTAAACGGTTTAATTTAACCTACCGTTCTAGTAGTGGAGATGATCAGCGCCTGGTGATGATTCATCGGGTTATTTTAGGGAGTTTGGAAAGATTTATAGCAACGCTGATAGAGCATTATGCTGGTCGGTTTCCGTTATGGCTGGCGCCTGTGCAGGTGTGCGTTCTAAATGTTACTGGAGATGTAAAAGAATATGCTCAGGGAGTGTGTGTCGCTTTAGCTAAAGAAGGATTTCGTGTTGAAACTGATTTAAGGGATGAAACGTTACAGCGAAAAATACGGGAAAAAGAAATGGGAAAGGTTCCTTACATAATAATTGTGGGAAAAAAAGAAGAAGACCAGAAAAAAATTTCAGTAAGAAAAAGCGGAATGAAGAATTTAGGGAGTATGACGATAGATGAGTTTACTGATATATTAAATAAAGAAGTGAAGGATAAAGGGTTAGAGGTTTGAGGTAAATAAACTATTGATTTATTTCAGTGATGAAGAAAAGCAGGTCACGGAATAGAGTCAATTCTCCGTCAGAGGCGGATTATTGAAGGAGGTAAATGTAAGTGAAATATGTGAGAATTAATGATCGTATTTTTTCGTCGTCTGTGCGGCTTATTGGGCCTGAAGGTGAGCAATTAGGTATTTTTCCTCGGGATTTAGCGTTAAGAAAGGCAGTGGAGGCGGAGTTAGACTTGGTTGAAATAGCTCCTCAAGCGAAGCCGTCGGTGTGCCGTATAATGGATTATTCTAAATTTAAGTATGAACAAATAAAACGAGAAAAGGAAGCAAAAAAACATCAAAAACAATCACAGCTTAAAGAAATTAGATTAAGACCAAGAATAGGCGATCATGATTATGAAGTAAAGTTAAAGCATATAAAAGAATTTTTAGAAAAACGCCATAAAGTTAGGATAAGGATGATGTTTAAGGGGCGAGAAATGGCGCATAAAGAAATAGGAAGACGATTAATAGATAAGCTTATGCAGGATGTGGATAAGTTTGGGAAGATAGATAAAGATCCTCAGATGTTAGGACGAACGTTGGTTCTGATTTTGGGGCCAAAATAATAAACGAAGGGCGAAGCATGAAGGGAGAAGGACGAAAGAGTTTATTTCTCATCCATCATCTTTCGTTTCTCATCCTTCGTTGAAAGGAAGGAGAGTAAAATGCCAAAATTAAAAACTAAGAAAGCTTTATCAAAGAGAGTTAAAGTTACGGCGAATAAAAAATTGCTTCATTCTAAAGCAGGCCGGCGGCATCTTTTAAGCGGGAAAAGCAAAAAACGCAAACGAGGGCTGAAAAAAAGAGTTGTTGTTGCTGCTTGTGATAAAAAGGCTTTGAAAACTGCTTTGCCGTACGATTTGTAGAACAGAAAAATCTTTACATTTTTAGCTAGGACTACATAATAATAAGAGTATATATCTTGTCATCAAAGATGTTAAGGCTTCTTCCGATGCTTTGTATCGGGATCTCGAAACACCTTGATAAGGTATTAAGAAAGTAGGGAAATTCTCCGCCTAAGGCGGATCATTAAGGAGGAATTCATTATGCGAGTAAAACATGCGGTATCTTCAAAAAAAAGGAAAAAGAAAGTATTAGAAGCAGCTAAGGGATATTGGGGGGAGAGGTCAAAAAAATTCAGACGAGCTGTAGAAACAGTAAAGAGAGCGTTATCGTACGCCTATAGAGACAGACGAAACAAAAAAAGAGAGTTTCGATCATTGTGGATTACAAGAATTAACGCGGCATCAACAGAAAGAGGCATTCCTTATAGGACGTTCATTCATAAACTTAAAGAAAAAAATATCATTTTATCGAGAGATATCTTGGCAAAGATTGCTGCCGAGCACGCGGAAGCTTTTGATAAAATAGTAGAAACAGTAAAATAAGATAGATATTAATAGAGATTTATAGAAACTTATTGTATCAAACTGTTAACGATTAATTTCTATAAGTTTCTATGCGTAGATAATTCGAGAATTATGAGATATACTGTAATAGTTGGGTGTGGAAAAATCGGCAGAGAATTAGCGCTGCAGTTATCTAAAACAGAAAATGTTGTTATGGTGGATAAGAATTCTAGGGCGCTGAATTCTTTAGGCGATGATTTTAACGGTAAAAAAATATGGGCTGACGCCTTAGATATGAATACGCTAGACGTTGCCGGTATAAAAGACGCTAACACTGTGTTTCTTCTTACGGGGAACGATAATCTCAATTTAGTTGTTGGAAAAGTGATTAAAAGAAAATATGGAATTAAGAAAGTATCTCTTTTAGTCAATGATGATATAAAAAGAAAAATTTTTCAAGAAGTTGGGTTAACGATTATTAATCGTACTAATTTAATGGTAGGCGTTTTAAAAAAGGGCAGTGCCTGATTTAGCGTTTTGAAAAAAGATAGATTTGACATAACTTTCGACATATTGAGGAAGAAGATAGGTGGTGTATGTATATTGTAATCGCTGGTGCGGGTAGAGTAGGTTTAGTATTAGCTAAAAAATTAAGAGAAGATAACCATCAAGTTTGTCTTATAGATAAGGATCCTAATTTATGCCAGACTTTGTCTAAAGAATTAAAAAACATTCTTATTATATTTGGTGATTCGACATACCCTGATATCTTAAAAGAAGCAAAGATCGATAAAGCAGACGTTTTAGTGAGCGCAACGGCCTGTGATGAAGATAATGTTATTATTTGTAATTTAGCAAAAGATCTTTTTTGTGTGAAACGAGCGGTAGCTATTGTAAACGATCCTAAGCATCTGCCTCTTTATAAATATATGGGAGTAGATAATCCGGTTGATTCGACTTCGATAATTGCCCGTATTGTAGAAGAAGAAGCGTCGTTTACGGATGTCATGACGCTGTTAAGTATAAAAAAAGGGCGGTTATCTATTGTCCGGGTAGATATTCCTCAAGAGTCTCCGGTGGTTAACAAATCTTTACAAGAGATAAGACTGCCTCCTAACTCTGTTCTTGTTTCTATTTTAAGGGGGGTGGATATCATTATCCCTTCAGGAACTACGAAAATTTTTCCGGGAGATGAAGTTATTGCTGCCACATTGATTGATGTAGAGAAGGATTTGATTAAGACCCTAATTGGGAAGATATAAAAGAAAACACAAGATCGAGGACAGAAGACAGATAATAGAAGAATATATAAGAATATATAAGAAATGAGGATTATAACCGGTATAATAGTAGAGCTTATCTTTTGTTTTGTTATTATAGGGCTTGGCTATATTTGTTCTATGGTTTTTTAATTCAAATTTTGGGGTTAATGTAGCAGGCAGAATGCTATTTTTCAATTATCATGATTATCTCACCTGATAGAAAAGATTTTTCTACCATATTAAATATTTTAGGTCGACTTATGTTAGGGTTGAGCGTATTTATGCTTCTTCCTTTAGCTGTCGCTGTTTTTCGTAGAGAAGTATCTCCATTTTTTGATTTTTTCATAAGTTTTTTAATTTCGTCATCGTTAGGATTTATTTTCTTAGTTTGTTTTCCTTTAAAAAAAGAAGTGAGTTGGCTTCACGCTTTTTTCGCGGTAAGTATGGGATGGTTAATTTCTTCTTTGTTAGGAGCTATTCCTCTTTTTTTTTCAGGACATTTTCTTTCTTTTGTTGACGCCTGGTTTGAAGCGATGAGCGGGTTCGCGACAACGGGGCTTGTTCTTATCCAGGATTTGGATCATCTTTCTTTTGCTCATAATATGTGGCGGCATCTTATGATGTTTATTGGCGGTCAAGGTATTATTTTAGCAAGCCTTTCTGTTCTCACGAGGGCTAGACCTGTGGCGGTAGGATTTTATTATGGGGAAGCAAGGCAGGAGAAAATTCTACCCAATGTAATTGATACGGCTCGGTTTATTTGGAAAGTTTGTTTTATCTATCTTGTTTTAGGTGTGTGTGTTTTTTCCTTGATTCTTTATTCTAAAGGATTAGCTTTAGATAAATCTTTGTTTCACGCTTTTTGGCTTTTTTTTGCCGCCTTTGATACGGGAGGGTTTGCTCCCCACGCGCAGAATATTGCCTATTATCATTCTTTTTCTTTAGAAATGGCAACAGTTGTTTTTATGTTGTTGGGAGCAATTAATTTTAATTTGCATTTTTGGATATGGATGAAGTCACGCCGGGAGATTTATAAAAATTTCGAAATTAAAACGTTTCTTTTTACATTTTTTTCTTTACAGGCGCTTCTTTATTTTTCGCTTAAAGGTATGGGCCATTTATCTATTTTTCGAAAAGGGTTTTATCAACTGATTTCTGCTCATACAGGGTGTGGTTTCACGAATTTAGGAGTAGGAGAATTAAATAATTTCGGACCGCTGGCGCTTATTAGCGTTACGTTGGCAATGATGATTGGTGGAGGCGTTTGCGCGACTACCGGTGGAGTAAAATTGATGCGGTTAGGAATTATTTTTAGGACGTTTCTTATGGAAGTTAAGCGGTGGATGATGCCGGTTAAGTCTATTTATAAGGAAAGGTTTCATCATTTACAAGATTTAATTTTGTCTGATAAAAAAATCAAAGAAGCCTATGTTTTTTTTACGTTATTTATGGTGACATATGTCGGCGGCGCGATTATAGGCATGATTTATGGGTATTCTCCGGTAATGGCGCTTTTTGAGTCTGTGTCGGCTACCGCTAATGTGGGGTTATCGGTAGGCATAACATCTCCTAGCATGCCGATATTGTTAAAACTTGTATATATTTTTCAGATGTGGGCTGGGCGGTTAGAGTTTATTTCTATTTTTGTATCGTTTGGGTTTATTTTAACGTTATTTAAAAAGTAGAACAGAAGACAGATGCCAGAAAACAGAAGACAGAGTAAAGCTTTATTTATTAAAAGAATTTTAAAGAAGTCTATAGTCTATGGACTATGGGCTATAGTCTTTTTAGGGTCTATGGTCTTTCTTGGCGCGGCAGGAGCGGAGGTTGTATCACTTAACGATGCATTGGCTGACCCTTCTAAGTTTGATAAAGAGATAGTTGAGGTTGAAGGTGAGGTTATTGGCGATCTCCTTAAAGATAAAGATGGGGTTTGGATAAATATTTTGTCCCAAGGAAGTAATATCGGAATTTTTTCTCGGCGGGATAATTTAGATAAGACAATCAATCATTGGGGAAGCTATAGAGAAAACGGAGATATTGTAAAAATTAGAGGAGTTTTTTATGCTCAGTGTATCGTTCATCAGGAGATGGATATTCATGCTAATAATATATCAGTTTCAAAAAAAGGTAACGAACGGAAAGAGACTATAGCTGGCTATAAAGTTAGGTTGTCTATAATTTTTTTTATAATATGTTTGACAACCGCGGTGATTTATTTTATAAAAGTAGGATACCTGCGTAATAAGTCGCGGAAGGGTAATACGAATTCAGACGAATAAATAAATTAAAAATGAGTGAGATGGATAAAGAATATAAGATTTTAGAGGAAAATTTTGATAAAGAGTGTCAGGTAGTTTTTAGTTCGCGCCAATTAGAGGACTTAAGAGTTAAGTATTTGGGGCGTAAATCAGCCTTGGCTCAGTTATTTTCTAAGATTCCTGAGTTAACGCTTCAGGAGAAAGGTGTTTGGGGTAGGCAGCTTAATATATTAAAACAGAAGATAACCACGGTATTAGAAGAAAAAAGTAGGGCGGTTAAAGATGAAGAAGAAACAATGGATTTAACTTTCCCATCATATGGGAAAGAAATGGGATCAACGCATGTTTTAAGTGCTGTTAGTGAAAGTATCTGTTCAATTTTGCAGCGGCTTGGGTTTGTTGTTGTTGAAGGGGGCGAAATTGAAGATGAGTGGCATAATTTTGCCGCGTTAAATATTCCTTTAGAACATCCTTCAAGAGATGTTTTTGATACGTTTTATCTGAATGTTAAAGAGAAAAATAGAGGCAAGTATTTATTAAGAAGTCATACTTCTCCGTCTCAGATAAGGGTTATGCGTGAAAGTAAGCCTCCAATGGCTGTAATTTCTCCTGGACGGGTGTATCGTCCTGATGAGGTTGATGCTACTCATTCTTTTATGTTTCATCAAATAGAGGGGTTTGCTATCGATAAGGATATAAATTTTTCTCATTTAAAAGGGGTGTTGCTTCATTTAGTTCAGGAATTTTTTTCTTCTGACGTAAAGTTGCGGTTACGGCCGCATTTTTTTCCGTTTACCGAACCGTCGGCAGAAGTAGACATCTCCTGTATTATATGTCAAACTCCGAACTCCGAACTCCGAACTAAGAACTCTGGTAGTAAATGCAGTGTTTGTAAAGATAAAGGGTGGTTGGAAATTTTAGGGTGTGGGATGATTCATCCTAATGTGTTGGAGGCGTGCGAAATAGATTCTAAACAGTATAAGGGATTTGCTTTTGGAATGGGCGTGGAGCGAATAGCTATGCTTAAGTATGGGATAAATGATATTCGCCTTTTTTATGAAAATGACGTAAGATTTTTAGATCAATTTACGTGAGAAGACCAGCGACCATCGACTAGAAAAATGATAGATTATAAGAATATTAAAGCATATCAATTTGCCGACAATCTAGGTGTAGAAATTTATAGAGAGACTAAGGATTATTCGGGTGTTATTTACGAATTAAAATTATTTAAAAGTCTATAGTCAATGGTCTATTGTCTATGGTCTAATAATCATTATGAGATTTAGTTTAAATTTTGTTAAAGAGTTTTTAGAAGTGGATGTGTTGGCTAAAGAGTTGGCTTCTCTTCTTACCATGTCGGGTATAGAAGTTGAGCATTTTCAAGCTGAAGGCAATGATTGGGTTTTCGACATAGAAGTTACTACTAATCGATATGATTGGCTCTCTATTATAGGTATTAGCAGAGAGATTGCTTCTTGCCTTCATCAAAAACTAAAAATTAAATATCCTAAAATTAAGCGTACGCGTCTTTTAAAAGAGAAGAAAATTATCATAGAAGATAGAAATGATTGTTCCTTTTATGTAGGTAGCATGATAAAGGGCGTAACCGTAAATTCGTCACCATCCTGGCTAAGTCAAAGAGTACAACATTGCAGCGTTAATTCAATTAATAATATTGTGGATATTACGAATTATTGTATGCTTAAATGGGGTAATCCCTTACATGCTTTTGATGCCGATAAAATCGAAGGAGATATCTATATACGCAGAGCAAAAACAGACGAATCTTTTGTCGGTATCGATGATAAAGAAAGAAAATTAAATAAAGATAATTTAGTTATAGCGGATAATAGAAAAGTGATCGCGTTAGCAGGTGTCATTGGCGCTAAAAATACAGAGGTTGATGAGCGCACAAAGAATATCTTTTTGGAAGCGGCAGTTTTTTCTCCTTTGACAGTCCGGCGATCAAGAAGAGCCGCGGGAATAGATACCGACTCGTCTTACCGGTTTGAACGGCGAGTGTCTGCTGATTATTTAGAGTATGCTGTTGGGTGCGCGGTGCAATTAATAGAGAAGGTAGGGTCGGGTCAGTTTATGGGGATTTGTGCCGGCGGTTCGAAGTCTTCTTTGAAAAATAAGAAAATAACGATAAGTTTATCTAAGCTGAATGATTATTTAGGTGAGATTTTTTCCAATAGTAGAGTGAAGTCGATTCTTTCTAATTTAGATTTTGATGTAAAAGAAATTTCTAGAGATAAGCTAACTGTTCGCGCTCCGTCGTTTCGGTTTGATGTTAATAGAGAAGTTGACGTCTATGAAGAGTTTTCCCGCGTTTATGGGTATAATAACATAACTCCCTCAATTCCCTTTTTAAGGAATCAAATTCAGGATGATCAGATGTATAAGTTTAAAAATCACCTGCGTCGAATTTTGCCGTTACTTGGATTGAGAGAAATAGTTACTGTTGGCATAGATGGGGAACAAAATTTAACGAAACTGGAACAAAAAAAGTGTATAACCATAGTTAATCCGTTAAAGCAGCAGGATAATGCTTTGAGAACCACGCTACTTTCTGGAATGATTAAAAGTATTAAGCATAATTTGAATCGGGATCAGCATAATGTTAAGTTTTTTGAGATCGCTAATATATACTTTAAAGATAAGAACGGGTATTGTGAAGAACCGGTATTATCAATGGGGACCAGTGGTTTCCGAGAAGATTTTTTTCGGTTAAAGGGAGTGATAGAGGGGCTACTAAAATACTTGAATATAGAGGATATAAATTTTATAGATAAGGGGAAACCTAATTTCACTAATGCCCTTAGAGTTGTTAGCGGACAAAAAGAGATAGGATTCTTGGGGAAGTTAGATAAGAAGATAGGAGAGGCGTTTGATTTAAAAGAAGAAGTGTATTTTTCCAGTTTAGATATTAATTTTTTAAAAAAGTTGCATAAGCAAAAAAAGTATAAATCGGTTAGCGCATACCCCATTATATCGAGAGATATAAGTATTGCCTTGGCAAAGACTGTTAAATTTGAAGATGTCCAACAGATTATAAAAGAAAAAGCCGCGCAGCTTTTATCGGGAGTAAGTGTTGTTGATGTTTATGAGGGGGCTGATGTGCCAAAAAATTGCAGTGTTTTTACGTTAAGAATTTTTTACCAAGCGCAAGATCGAACACTTCTTTCCTCTGACGCCGCGGTTTTACATGATAGCGTCAGAGAAGCTTTAGCCGGCAAAGACGGTATTGATTTACGATAGATTTTAATCGTGGTGTACGCGGAATTGCGTTGAAAACGTTTACAAAAATTCATTTCGGTTTCCTTGAAAATTAAAAATTAAAGTGGTATAATTTGGTTATAAAATACCCTGCTTGTCTCGTTGACAGGTTTAAGTGCTACAGCCAACACCATTTTTAGGGGAGCCGGATGTTTTCGTTAACTCGAAAAAAATAAGGTGCCCACTTGTATGAGGATGGGACTGATAGCAGTGACCTTCGACGGACTGATGGCGGGGTTTTTTTATGTCCAGAAATTTTAAATTTATCAGTTAACATTTTAAAATTAGCATTTAGGGAGAATTTAAATTTAAAATGATAAATGAGAATTGATAAATGATAAATTGTTGATTTATTATGATAAAAGGTGATGGTATTCCTTTAGCAGTTCGTATCAGGCCACAAATTTTAGAAGATTTTGTTGGTCAGCAGCATATTTTGTCGCAAGGGAGTATGTTGTATAGAGCTATTAAATCAAGGAGGGTGCCTTCTTTTATTTTTTGGGGACCGCCGGGTTGCGGAAAGACGACCCTGGGTCATATTATTTCTAGAGAAATTGGCGCGGAATATAAATATTTAAACGCCGCATTCTCTTCTTCAGCCCAAGTCAAAAAAATTATAGTCGACAGCCGACAGTTATATGATAAGCAACAGCAAAAAACAGTTATTTTTGTTGATGAGTTTCATCGCTTTAATAAATTACAGCAAGAAGCGTTAGTCCCCGATACCGAAGTTGGAAGTATATATTTTATTGGAACAACGATACATAAACCGTACCATTACGTTATCCCGTCGCTTATATCCCGGTCGATAATATCTGAATTTAAGCCGCTGCAAGTAAAAGACATTATTTTTGTTTTGAATAGAGCTTTAGCTAATGAAGAAAAAGGGCTGGGGAAGTTAGGCGTTGAGGCAAGTCTTGGCGCGGTAGAATATATCGCGGCTAATTGTGGAGGGGACGCGAGAAGTGCTTTGACGGCTTTAGAATTAGGCGTTTTAAGTACCGTTAAAAATCAGCAGGGAAAAATTGTTTTTGATTTAGAATCAGCTCGGCAAAGTATCCAACGGAAAACATTTTATGATAAGAAAGGATCATATCATTATGATACGATTTCGGCGTTTATAAAATCGGTTAGAGGCAGCGATGTTGATAGCTCCCTTTTTTGGTTGGCTAAGATGATTAAGGGGGGGCAAGACGCGCGGTTTATCGCGCGTAGATTGATTATTTTAGCTAGCGAAGATATTGGAAACGCGAATCCTTTCGCGTTGGTTTTAGCAACTAATTGTTTTAAATCCATAGAGGTGGTTGGTCCACCAGAGGAAGATTTGATTTTGGCTCAGGTTACGATTTATTTGGCATCGTCGCCCAAGTCTAATACGGCTTATATGGCTATAAAACGAGCAAAGGACGATGCTGAGCATCAGGAATACTCTGAGGTTCCTAAACATTTAATGAATCATTCTACTAATTATAAATATCCCCATAGTTTTGGTGGATACGTTAAACAGGATTACGGCGCGCCTAATAGCTATTATTGTCCTAAAGATATAGGGGAAGAAAAAAAGATAAAGAAATTCTTAGAATATTTAGATAAGAATGGCAAGATGAATAATGACGCTGTCGTCTAATAGGGGCAGTGCTTAATCAGAGGGGATTGAGGCTAATTAACGATTTTTTCTTGTTTTTTTTAGCAAATATGATAGAGTATGTACAATGATTAAGGAAATAATTACCCCAAAACTGAAAAACCCTATTTTTATTGCTGCTTGGCCGGGAATGGGTGAGGTGGCTTATAGGAGTGTTCTTTTTTTACGGGAAGTAATGGAGTTTAAGATGTTCGCTAAGCTGGAGGCAATAGATTTTTTTAAGCCGGCAGCGGTGTTTGTGAAAAAAGGCATAATTGATATGCCGGCCTTACCGGCGGGTTTTTTCTATTATGCTAAAGGAAAAAAGAATTCTCCTGATATAATTCTTTTTTTGGGAGAAGCCCAACCGCCGTTAGAGTACGCTGAAGCGTTATCTCTAGCGATTATTGATTTTGTTAAGAAATATAATTCAAAAGCAATATTTACTTTTGCCGCTAAACCGGAACCGATTGATCACAAGGGGGATTCTGCTGTCTGGTTTGCGGCAACGCATAATGATATTTTCAAGGAATTTTTAGGGTTAAATTTGAAAGCGTTGAATGAAGGGCAAATCAGCGGTCTTAACGGAATTATTTTAGGTATAGCTAAGAAGAAGGGACTGAAAGGTGTGTGTTTACTGGGTGAAATTCCTTTTTATACTGTACAGATTGAAAATCCTAAGGCAAGCGCGAATATTTTGAGAATTATAGACAGATATTTAAAATTAAATCTAAATTTGGCGCCATTAGTGGAACGGTCAAAGTTTGTGGAAGAAGAGATAGATAAACTTATAACCTATTTGAAGGGAGAAATGCCTGCGCCTAGCGCAGCCTCCGGACCGCTGCCTTTGAATGAGGAAGATTTAGAGAAGATAAAGAAAGATCTTGCTACATATACAAAATTGCCCCAATCTGCTAGAGCTAAAATAGATAAAATGTTTAAAGACTCTGGTAAGGATTTAACAAAAGCAAGTAAACTTAAAGATGAGCTTGATCATTGGAATGTATATAAAGAGTATGAAGACCGGTTCCTAGATTTGTTTAGAAAGAAAGGGAAACGTAAAGAAACTCACTAACCTTTTGGCGAAACCCAAAATTCAATCTTCAACCTTCCAAATAAAGTCTAAATTAAAAAACAAAAATATCAACTTTATAAAATTTGGTATTTGAATTTTAGGGATAAGTAAAATTATGAGTGGCGGTTTAGACGTAAAATCCATTAGAACATTAGAGGATAAAGCTAAGTCCTTAGGGCTAGATGAGAGAACGCTTATAGAAAACGCATCTTCTAATCTGTATCAATCCCTTGATAATTTAAGTTTAGGTAAAAGGGTGGCAGTGATAGCTGGACGAGGCAATAACGGGGCAGATGTGTTAAGTTGTGCCAGAAAGTTAGTTAGTCGAGGCTATGATGTAAGAGTAATAATTACAGCCCAGAAAGAGCTGGGAGTTGAGGCGGGCGTTCAACTTAATATTTTAGAGCGGATAATGGTGCCTATTCAGATTCTTAACCACGGTAATTTTGATGATATTAGTAGAACAGTAAATATGAGCGATTTTGTTCTTGAAGGTATTTTAGGTATTGGTATTAAGGGTGAGGTTACGCCTTTCTTAAAAGACGTTATTCATATAGTGAATAGTAGTAATAAGAAAGTTATCTCTTGTGATATTCCTTCGGGGTTATCCCCCGATGAAGGGAAAGTTTTAGGAGCGGCTATAAAAGCGGATTATACAATTACTTTCATCGCTCCTAAACGAGGATTTTTCTTGAATGAAGGTCCTAATCTTTGCGGTAAAGTAATCGTTGTTGATATCGGGATATCGAAAGATGCTCTAAGTAAAGTGAATGATTAAATGACCAAGTAATTTGAAAATTGGTATTTGGGATTTGGGATTTGATTAGAAATTAGATCAATTAGGTTAATTAGGAATTTTGATTCTGTTTTAGGATAATATTGTATGTATGAAGAGAGAGTATATCGTAATCATATTTTGTCAAAATTTCGAGAAGAGGTGTCATATAAGGAAAGTGACTTATTGATCAGCGCGGATAAACAATTAGATAATCGGGTATCTCGTAATATTTTAACAAAATATTATAATGAAATAGAAGATTATATAAAGGATAATTCTTCTTTTTTTACGGCTCTTTCGCCGGTAAGCGCCAAAGAAACGGCTCCTGATATTATCAAGAATATGGCTGCTTGCGCGCGCGTTACAGGGATTGGTCCGTTTTCGGCTGTTGCCGGTGCTATCGCTTTTTATGTTGGCAGCGAGCTGCTTCAATTTGGGAGTGAACTTATTATTGAGAATGGTGGGGACATTTTTCTTAAAATAAATGAAGATAAGCGCATCGGTGTTTATTTAGGCGAGGGGTTTTATTCTTCAAAGGATCCGGCGGTGGAAGAAATTTCTTTAATCATTAAAAAACGAGAAGACGCTTTTGGTATCGCGTCATCATCTTCTTCTATCGGTCACAGCTTAAATTTTGGAAAAGCCCAGTTAGTAACAGTTATCGCGCGAAATTCAATAATTGCGGATGGTTTTGCTACTGCCTTATCTAATCGTATCAAAAAAGAAACTGATGTTTCTGCCGTCTTAGAAATAGCAAAAGATAATTCTTTGATAGATGCGATTGTTATTGCCTTTGAAGGTAAGCTTTATTTATGGGGAGATATAGAATTGGAGAGATAAAGCATTCCATTTTAAATTTACAATAAACAACTCCCAAATTACAAACAAATCACAATAGACAATATAAAAAAAGAGAAGATAGATAAAGAAATATGTTAATAAATTTGGATTATTTCCGTTTTTCGTTTGTGTGTTGTATATTCGGTATTGTCTATTGTTTGTAATTTGTTTATTGTATATTGTTTATTTTTGACAAAACCAGTTGGTGCGAGGGGGGGGATTTGAACCCCCACGATATTGCTACCGCTAGCCCCTCAAGCTAGTGCGTCTGCCAATTCCGCCACCCTCGCGCGAGATAGTTATAAGTTTTAGGTTTTGAATGCAAGAATCACAATTTGATTTTTTAGTTATACCATAGAAGGTTTTGTTTTGCAATTATTTTTCTCCGGATATGTTTTTGGGAATAAACGATAGGTTATTTAAATGTCTTCCGGTACTCTTTTGTCAAAAATATATTTACTCTCAGGAAATTTCTTGGCAAATCCTTTTATTTCCGCGCCTAGAGAGCTAATTTGCGCGGTATGTGTGAATTCTTTATATAGATTAGTAATTATTCCAATAGAGATAGTAAGAAAACCGAATCTTTGTAGGGTTCCTTCCCTATTTCTCGTTTCGATATATCCTTTGCTGCTATCCTTTTCTTCAAAAAATTTAGGCGCGACTCTGTCGAATTCGCTAATAATATTTTTAGCAATATTTTCCGCCACTTTTGGCGCGGTTATAAGGACAAAGTCATCTCCTCCAATGTGTCCGATGAAATCAGTGATTGTTCCTTTTTTTTGAATGCTGTTTATAATAATTCGGGCGGCTTCTTTGATTACTTCATCTCCCTTTTTAAACCCATAATAATCATTGAGGGCTTTAAAGTTATCGATATCAACATAAAGAACAGCAAAGATTTCTTTGTTAGCAAGTTTAGTTTCTAGTTCTTTAGCGATAGAAACGTTTCCCGGCAAACGGGTTAAGGGGTTAGCATCTAAATTTGTATTAGATCGGCGGATTAACATTCTTATGCGGGCAAGTAATTCTTGAGGAGAAAAAGGTTTTACCATGTAATCGTCGGCGCCTGCTTCTAGACCGGTTACTTTATCTTCTATTTCTCCTTTTCCTGTAAGCATGAGAATTGGTAAATGTAGAAAAAGAGAATCTTTTCTTAGCGTGGCGCAAATCTGAGTGCCTTCTAGATCGGGAAGCATATAATCTAAAACTAATAGACCAGGAAGTTCTGTTTTGACTTTTTCCAGAGCCTCTTTACCAGTAGCCGCTTTAACTACTTGAAATTCTACATCTAGTGTAGCTTCAATAAGTTCCAATATGTCGGGATCATCATCAACTATTAAGATTTTTAGTTTAGGCATATTAAGTATTAGACTCCGTGTTTTTTTCTAGTTTTAGGGTAAAGTAAAAGGATGTTCCTTTTCCCAGTTCGGATTCAACCCAGATATTTTCTTTATGTGTATCAATAATTCTTTTTACCAGAGAAAGTCCCAGACCGGTTCCTCTTATGTTTTTTGTTTTAGGGTTATTAGTTCTGTAAAACTCTTGAAATACTTTTTCTATATCGTCTTTGGCGATGCCGTATCCTGTATCAGAAATTATAAGTGTGGCGCGGTTGGCCTCTTTAATACAGCTGATAGTTATTGTGCCTTTTTCAGGAGTGAATTTCAGAGAGTTGTTTATAAGATTAATAAGAACCCGTTCGATAAGATGTTTGTCCATATAAACATTGAGGGCTTTTGGTAAGTTTAATTTTAACTCGATTTGTTTTTCTTGAGCTTGAGGAGAAAGGAAGTCTGTTACATCTTTGGTTAGTTTAGCGATATCGGCCGGCGCGATTTTTACTTCCATTTTGCCGGATTCTATACGGGAAATATCTAATAAAGTATTTACCATATCGACAAGTTTATCTACGTTTTCGTCTATTTTTTCAAGTCTTTTTTTAGCTTCAAGAGGTAACTTACCGAATTTTTCATCTACTAGTAGAGAAGAAAATCCTTTTATCGATGTAAGCGGCGTGCGTAATTCATGAGATACACTTGAGATAAAATCTGATTTTGTTTTGCTTATCACTTCAATTTCTCTCAGACTGTTGACTAGTTCGTTTGTTCTTTCTTTGATTTTTTTCTCTAAAATATCTTTGTTGTGATAAAGCTCTTCAAACAGCGTAATGTTATCTAAACATTGACCCAGATACATGCATATAATAGAAAAGATTTCTTTTTCCGCGCGCCGTATGTCTGTGGGAATAACAAGATTTGATAGAATAAATATTGAATAAATGTTTTCCCTTGCTTTTATCGGGGCAACGAGGATATCTTTTGATTGTAGAGAAAAGGTTAGTTTTTCACAGATTTCCGAATCGGCTGATATCAAAGGCAATGTTAGCAGCGCTTGTTTTTTTGCTGTGAAAAAGTCTTTAATTGTCTCAATCTCTTCGGCGCAGAATCCAACATTAATTGTTATCTCTAAGTCATTAAAATTTAAGATAGCTCCTTTTTTAAAGCCTAAGTCGTTTACTATTTTTTCGTTTAGCTGAAGAAATAGTTCTTCTCTATCTAATATATGTATCGAAGAGAGAATTAGATTTTTTAGTAAGGTTAACTTATTTAACTTATCCTCAACTTCTTCTTGGTAAAGTTTTAGTTCCATGTCACTTTTAATAATTAATTTTGCTTGATTATCCAGCTCATTGATATTTGTAGTTAAGTGATCTATATCATTTTTGAGGATGAAAATCAGTTGAGATTTATTGATAATATAAAAGAATAAGGCGGTTATAATAATAACTAAGACCAAAATTATTCCCAATAAAGGATTTTTTGATAATAGATTAATTATATTTATTCCCATAAAGTTAATATAAGGTTACCTGTTTCCATAATGTTTTTTTGCAAATCTTTATCGGGGAAAAAAGAATAATCAGAGTATATTCCAAATATTTTATGGCTTTTTCCCAGGATATCATGGATTGTTTTTATTTCTTCTGTGGCCGAGTCTCGTAATATTTTTTTTCTTGGTAAAGAGTTTATCATAAAAATAAGGCTTTCGGCAATATTTTTTAAAGGAGTTAGTTGTTCTTGTAGCGCGTCTAGGAGAGACGGCGGATGTAGAAGCATAAGATGAACTTTGGTGTTTTCTTTGATTTCGCCCATGCAGACTAAAGATCCGTCTTCTAAACATTCCTTAATAATTAGTATGTTTGTTTTATCTTTTTCTTTTATTCCGAAAGGGTATAAGGGGAAAAGATTATTTAGAGTGAACGCCTCAAACTTTTCCTCAAAATAGTGTTTGTATATATTTATTGCTGGTTCACCGTTTATTTCCATAATAATATTACGTTCACTAATCACTCGGGTTATTATGAATGGTTTACCTAGAGGAATGAATCCTCCGATTTTTAAAAACGTAAGTTTTAAACCGCTGCCGATAATATTGAGAAGACCTTCATCTACGGAGTTGTTTATTATCAGGTAATTTTTAGAGGCGTATTTTTTGAGGAATCCGACGCCCAAAACATTAAACGCTTTTCCTAGAGAAAGAGTTAAGCTTTGTAAGTAATCCGATGGTGAACATTGTTGGGGAATGGTTGAGAGTAGAAATTGTTTGTCTCTGTCAAATTGTTTTAGTCCTTTACGTAAAGAAGCTTCGATATCTTGAGGTGAGTATTTTTTTGTGAATATTTCTTTTAAGAACGCTTCTTTTTTATTAATACAGAGGGCGATTACGCCTTTTTCTATAATCCTATTTTCAAAAATTAATAGAGGGGCTTGTATTCCTAATACCATTTTAGGATTAAGGGTAAAATTTAATGTTTTTAAGAGAAGTGATGGCTTGTATTGAGGGGTGAAAAATAAAAGGATATATTTTATGCTTTTTGGAAAGATAGATTTTATTTTAAGCGACACTTCGCGAGCGGCATCTTCTTGCGTTTTTTCGCTTAACGCTAAAGCAAATTTTTCTACCATAATTAAGCCTTCGGTAATAAACTACAAACTACGAGAAAAGACAAAGGTAGTTGTCTTTTCAGGAGATAAAGCAACAGGCGCGATTTTGATGTTTTTTTGGCTAGTGAAAAATTCAACAGTCCCAAATGATGTACGTGCTATTATGAAAAAGCGCATTTACTGCATTAAATTATCACAAATACTATTAGAAATCAATAGATTCCTGTCTTGATGTGGTCTAGGCTCTTGATTAAATAGAAAAATGGTATATAGTTATAGTATAACTGTATTTTGGGAGAGAAGGATGAGGCGGGGTGTAAGGATGAAAAGTAGGGCAGTTTTTGACATAAATATAGGGTTTATACGGGGTTAGGAACTTTTTTTGTAAGCGTTTTCTTGACTTTTTTGTCTTAATATGTTATATACTAATTCAATAGATAAATAAATTATTTAATGGAAATAATCGAAAGATTATACTTAATAGATTTTATAGTTGGAGTTCTGTGCTTGAAAGTAATTTATACCGCTGTCTCTAAGGGGGTGGTAAATGAAGCTTTTAAAGCATCAGGTATTTTTATTGGTTCTTTATTCAGTTTTCATTATTATCTTCAGGTAGCTGCGAAATTAGAGGCTAATTTACCATTTTTAAATAAGAAATACCTTTTCTTTACTGTATTTCTTCTAATTTTTTTAGGGATATTGGCTGTCTTTTCTGTTTTGCGGAAAATAGTTGCTTTTCTTTATAAGAAAGAAGAGTTCTCAGTTAAAGAAAGATGGATTTCATTTTTCATCGGTGGATTAAGATTTGTTTTATTAGCAAGCGTAATTTTGTTTTTTTTACATCTGTATTCTTTAAACGAAAAATATTACGGTAAGAGCGTATCCTATCGGTTACTTAAGAAAGTTGCTCCCAAGGTATATTTGGTGTCATTGGATTTTTTGAATTTTTATAAAATAGATACACAAAAAGAGCTTAATAAAGAAGTAAAAAAATATTATGAAAGCGAAGATACAAAATAAACAATATACAATAAACAAATGGAAAAAATAGATAAAGAAATATGTTGATAAATATAATTGATAAATTTGGATATTCTCAATATCGTTTGTGTATTGTATATTTGGGATTGTAAATTATTTGTAATTTGTTTATTGTCTATTTGTTTATTTTTGACAATACAATAATCAAAATAGGAGGGGTGGAAAATGAAGTTAGAACGGATTTATCATGAAATTGTAAAGAAAGGTATTGAGTCTGATGTTCGAGATAGTAAGGCTATAGAGGATATTTTAAAAGAAAAGAAATCTTGTTATGAAAAATGTAATAAAAATGATAAAGACGACTTTGACGCGGATTCGTTGTTTAATCCTTTTGCTGATACACGTATTCTTTGTGGAGATTTAAAAAGTAATATTAAATCAGTAATAGTGGGCGTTGATGTTGAGGGCACGGAGCTTTTAGTTGTTGATCGGCTAAGGGAAAAGGGCGTGAAAATAGATTTAGCGATAGCTCATCATCCAGAGGGCAGAGCTTATGCCAATTTTTGTGATGTGATGGATTTACAGGTAGATATGTTAGTTAATGAAGGTGTGAGTGTGAGTGTTTCCGCTAATTTTCTTGCGGAGAGAAAGAGTCAGGTACAGAGGCGGTTACATGCTGCTAATCATTCTAGAGGAGTGGATATTGCCAAACTCCTAGATATTAATTTCTTATGCATGCATACGCCGTGTGATAATTTGGCTTATCAGTATCTAAGAAAAAGATTGGATAAGGACAAGCCCGATAGATTAGAGAAAATAATAGATATTCTTTCTACGATGGGTGAATATAAAGAAGCAGCGAAAAATAATAATCCGCCAAAGATAGTTATTGGAAGTAAAGAATCCCGATGTCAGCATATTCATCTTGAGTTTACAGGAGGAACGGAAGGGTCAAGTAAAATATATAAGCACTTATCAGCAAGAGGCGTAGATACGATAATCGCCATGCATCAGACGGAAGAACATTTTAAGGAATGTAAGGATGCTAATATCAATGTGATTTTCGCTTCGCACATCGCGTCAGATAATTTAGGAATTAATTTGATGCTTGATTATTTAGAAAGTAAAGAGACTCTTAAAATTCATGAGTTTTCTGGATTTAGAAGGATTTCTCGCAAGAGTAAATAGTAAATTAATTAATAAAAATATCTTTTCTACCTGCTGGGGGGCGAGGTTGAAACGTATTGTTGGGGTGTTTCTATGATTCCACAAAAGTTTATAGATGAAGTCCAGTCGCAAACGGATATAGGAGAGGTTATCTCTAGCTATATTCCTTTGAAACGAGCGGGCAGAAATTTTAAAGCAGTATGCCCTTTTCATGGAGAAAAAACCCCCTCTTTTATGATCAGCCCGCAAAAGCAAATTTTTCATTGTTTTGGGTGCGGTCAAGGTGGCGGTGTGATACAGTTTCTTATGCAGTATGAGAAAGTTACCTTTATTGAGGCTATTGAAATCTTGGCGAAGAGGCTAGGGATGGAAGTTCCTTATCAGCGAGGAGAAAAGCAAAAGTTAAAAACTATCATTTATGATGTCGTTGATGCTGCTTCAATTTTTTTTAATGAAAATATTTTTAACAGTCAATCACAAGCAGTTAGGAACTATTTAGATGAAAGAGGAATTAATAAAGAAGTGATCTCTAAGTTTAGATTAGGATACACTTCTGGCAACAATACTCTTACAGCGTATTTGCGTAAGCGCGGTTTTTCTTTGGATCTTTTAGAGAAAGCATCATTGGTTGTTTCCCGGGGGCAAGATTTTAGAGACCTTTTTATTGATAGAGTGATTTTTCCCGTTTGTGATACGAGGTCTCGTGTAGTTGGGTTTGGGGCTAGAGTTTGGCGACCTCATCTAAAAGCTCCCAAATATATAAATTCGTTAGAGAACCCGATTTATAGTAAACGAGAGCATTTGTTTGGCCTTAATTTAGCTAAAGATTATATTTTGAAAGAGAATTATGTTGTTGTCGTGGAAGGTTACTTGGACATGATGATTCCTTTTATGGCAGGGGTGAAAAATATTGTCGCTTCTTTAGGGACGGCGTTGACTATAGAGCAAATTCGGTTGATAAAAAGATATACTACTAATATAGTTTTAGTATTTGATTCCGATAAGGCCGGACAGCTAGCGTCGTTAAGGGCGTTAGATTTACTTCTTGAAAATGATTTAGAAGTAGGTGTTGTGAAGATGCCGCAAGGGTTTGATCCCGATTCTTTAGTAAGAGCGAAGGGTAAAGATTATTTTATCCAGTTGATAAAAACTAGCCATAATTTTTTTGATTATAAATTTGATACTTTAAGAGATAAATATGACATAAAAACTATTAATGGTAAAAATCAGGTGGCTAAAGATATGTTTGCTACCATAGATAAGTTGAATAGCGAAATTAAAAAGTATGAGTATATAAAAAAACTGGCAGCAAAGGTGAACGTAAAAGAAGAAATTTTAGTCGCGGAGTTTCGAAGGATTTTTACTAAGGATAAAGCTTTTTTTAATCGAAATTCAGCGGTTACGTTAGCGACCAAACCGCCTCTTTTAGAAAATAAATCTATATCTATTGCGGAGAAAGTTCTTGTGAAATTTATGCTTACGAATAGGAAGGCGTTTGCTTTAATAAGAAAAAACTTAGAGATAGATGATTTTGAATCTTCTTTGTGCCGAAAGACAGTTGCCTATTTTTTGACGAACTACTCTGACGGCGAAACCCTATCGTCCGTGAAGATTCTAGGGGAGATTAAGGATAAAGATATTAGCAGTTTTGTCGCAAGAATTTTGATCGACGATGAAATTTTTTTAGATAAAGAGGTTTTTCGCGGCAGTCTAGGGAAGTTACGTAAAAAGAGAACGCTGGTGGTTAAAGAAAAACTGAAAGAAGAAATTAAGGAAGCTGAAGGGAAAGGGGATTTTAGGCAGTTAAAAGTTTTAATTAGTAAATATAATAAAATGAATAGTGAGGTAAGAAATGGTTAAGAAGAAAATTTTGGAAAGAAGTGTAACTCAGTTGGTCGATTTAGGAAAGAAAAAAGGATATCTAACGTATGATGAGATAAATCATTTTCTTTCTGAAGAAGTAGCAAATGCTGAGGCGATGGATTTTGTGTTTGATAAGTTAGATGGCCAGAATATAAGCGTTTTGGAGTCAAAGGAAGTTCCTTTGTGGGAGAAAGAGAAAGAGAAAGAGAAGAAGCCCGCCGCTTCAGTATCTCTGCCGGTAGATGATCCGGTAAAGATGTATCTTAAGCAGATGGGTCAGATTCCTTTGCTTACGAGAGAGGAAGAAATAACTTTAGCTAAGGCAATTGAAGATAGAGAAGAGGCTCTTCGGGAAGAACTTTTCACGACGAAAGTATCTCGGGACGCGTTTGTTGATATTTCTCAGAAGATCATTAAGGAAGAGCTTAATCCGGACGATTTTGTTAAAGGTGAGATTAAAAATAAAGAGAAAGAAATCTTAAGGATAAAAGGGTTGTATCATAGTTTGATTAAAATAAAAAAGATAGATTATCAACAGCAAGTTTTGCGTAAATATAATTTTACGATTAGTATAATTGAACAGATAATTCGGAACATGACTAAAAATTATCGGGAGATTGAAAGGCTAAATAGAAAACTCCACAGGATTAAAGATAAGCGTTGTAAAGTGACTGCGGAAGATCGTAGGATGAAAAAAGAAAGACGGTTGTTAATCCGGCTGATAGGGTTTAAGGAAGAAGATGTAAAGCCAAAAATGAAGATGATATTAGATAAACAATGGTTGTATAATCAGTCGAAGAAAACCTTAGTTGAGGCTAATTTACGGTTAGTAGTAAGTATTGCGAAAAAATATGTTAATAGAGGACTTTCTTTTCTTGATTTGATTCAAGAAGGGAATATCGGGTTAATCAAGGCTGTCGAGAAATTTGAATATAAACGCGGATATAAATTTTCTACATATGCTACTTGGTGGATTCGGCAGGCAATAACTCGGGCTATTGCTGATCAAGCAAGGACAATACGTATTCCTGTGCATATGACAGAAACTATAAATAAAATTATTCGAATATCCAGATTCTTCATACAGGAAAAAGGTAAAGAACCCACGATTGAAGATTTATCGAAAGAACTGAAACTTCCCATTTCTAAAGTTAAAGATATTCTAAAAGTATCGCAGCAGCCTATTTCTATTCATACTCCTATTGGTGATGACGGCGATACTCATTTTGGAGATTTTCTCGAAGATAAAAAAGCCGTTTCTCCGGCCAATGCTACAGTATTTTCAATGCTGAAAGAAGAGTTAGGCCAGGCTATGGAGAGTTTAACGGAGAGGGAAAAGCAAATTCTTATTTTAAGATTTGGGTTAGAAGATGGGGCGTCTAAGACATTGGAAGAAGTCGGCACTATTTTCAGAGTTACCAGAGAAAGAATTCGTCAAATTGAAGCGAAAGCATTAAAAAAACTGAAGCATCCTAGCCGGTCTCGTAGGCTACAGTCTTTTTTAGAGTTAACGTTATTTCGCAGTAAGTTTCGGGGGTCATAGGTAAGTTTGATGGATTAGGCAAAGATGGGGGCAGGAGTTAAGTAATAAGAAAGCTTAATTTTTAGGGTGAGGAAAAGATAAGGAGAATATGTGGATATGAAAAAAGAAATTTTAGATAATGAATTGGCTAAAATAGGAAAAATTAGTAAAGAGTTTGATGTAGCAAAAGTGTTTTTGTTTGGCTCTTGCCTTGAAAGTGTTGAAACGGCTAATGATATTGATATCGCGGTAAAAGGGATTAATCCAAGAGATTTTTTTAAATATTATGGAAGAATTTCTATGGCTGTAGATGATGCGGTTGATTTAGTTGATTTGGATGATGTAAGGGAGCATTTTCAGAAAAGGATTTTATCTAAAGGGAGGATTATTTATGAAAGAGCAGTATAATGAACTTAAGGAAGATGTATTAGCTGAAGAAAAGGCGATTGATGAAACAATAGAAAGGCTTCGTGAGATTAGATGGAAATTTGACTCGCAGAAACAAGATAATCTTATTGAACCGGCTATGGGAACATATTTAATGAATTTTTATAATGGGATAGAAAATATCTTAAAACGCGTAAGTAAAGAGTATTATTCATTTATGCCTAAGGGAAACAGTTGGCATAAAGAACTTCTTGTTTTATCGTACAATGCTCCTGAAAGGAAAATTCCAATTTTTGATCAAGGGATAGCAAGCAGGGTGATTCCCTATAAGAATTTTAGACATAGATTTGTAAGCGGATATGGTTTTCAGTTAAAAGGGGAGAAGATGCTGGTGTTGATAGATAATGTTGAGGAGTTATGGAATGATATAAAAAAAACTATTTCAGAATTTTTTGATAAATTGTAAAATTTCAATTTTACGAACGCTAATATTAAATGCCTTACGCCACTTTATTTCTCGTTTTCAATAAGTGAGAACAAATAGCTTTTCATAAGTATTGTTACCTAAATAAAATCTAAAACCGTTTTTTCAAGGTTTTTATAGCTTTTTACCTTATATAGTGGTATAATTTACTGAATTTGGAGAGGATATTGCCGCTATTGTATACAGTGTCATAGTGATAGGGAATTTGGCGGAGTAGTAATATAAAAAATTTAAACCCAGATTTTGCATGAGGCGCGGATTAATGCTATCAAGGGGGTACTATAATGTTTAAATCTGGCTTAAAATAGGCTCTATTAAATGATTTTTTGGGGGGGTATATGGCAGAAAAAAAACTTATAGAATATGTAGCTAATTTAGCGAGAGTAAACATAACAGAGAAAGAAGCCGATGCTCTCGGTCAGCAGTTAGAACATATTTTAGAGTATATCGATAAACTAAAAGAAGTAAATGTGGATGGTGTTGAACCTATGCGCGGCTTACATTTAGAAACAAATATTTTTCGCCAGGATGAGGTTGTCCCTTTTAATAACCGGGAAGATATTTTAATCAATGCTCCATCGCGGGAAGATGGATATTTTAAGATTCCTCAGGTTATTGAGTAAGACGCTGAAGATAGGATTCAGAATCCATCTTACATGATTCAGCTTTTTAGGATAAATCTAAAAAATAAAATTTTTTAATATTGATATACTGAATATAAAATAAAGAAATGAAAGATTTGTTCAATTTAACTGGAGTAGAGATTGCTAAGGCTATTAAGAATGGCGACTTAAAGGAAGAGGCGGTTTATTCTTCATTCAAAGCTAGGATAGATAAAATAGATTCGTCGTTAAATAGTTTTGTTCAAACTTATGAGAAACCAGTGAAGAGTGAAGGTGAGTCAAGATTGTCCGGCGTGCCTATTGCGGTGAAAGATAATATTTGTGTTAAAGGGAAAGCCATTACTTGTTCCTCCAAGATTCTTTCTTCTCATATAGCTGTTTATGATGCTACGGTAGTAAAAAAATTAAAACAAGCCGGATTACAAATTATCGGTACGACCAATATGGATGAGTTTGCTTTTGGGTCGTCGACAGAGAACTCCTGTTATGGAGCAACGAAGAACCCATGGGATTATACTAAAGTCCCCGGCGGATCAAGCGGTGGTTCGGCGGCAGCGGTTGGCGCGCGGCTGGCGCCTTTTGCGTTAGGGTCTGATACTGGTGGATCAATTCGCCAGCCGGCTTGCTTTTGTGGGGTAGTAGGGTTTAAACCTACTTATGGTCGAGTTTCCCGGTATGGGCTAGTTGCTTTTGCTTCAAGTCTTGATCAGATTGGGCCGATAACGACAAATTTTGTTGATTGCGCGTATTTGTTGAATATCATTTGCGGAGCCGATGATTTTGATTCCACGTCATCTCGTATAAGTACGGGGGATTTTACTAAAGAATTGAATGATGATATAGAAAATATAAAAATAGGAGTTCCTCGGCAGTATTTCAGTGAAGGATTAATGCTTCCGGTAAAGGAAGCGGTAGAGGAGGCTATCAATACTTTTAGAAAGAAAAAAGCTAAGATTATCGAGATAGATTTACCTCATACTGAATACGCGGTAGCTGTTTATTATATAATCGCGTCATCAGAAGCCAGTTCTAATTTACAAAGATTTGATGGCATAAAGTATGGCGTTCGTCAGAACGCGGCAAGTTTAAAAGAGGTTTATACTCATAGCCGGCAGCAAGGATTTGGAGAGGAAGCTAAAAGAAGGATTTTTTTAGGGACACATAGCCTTTCAAGCGGGTACTATGATGCTTATTATGTAAAAGCGTTGAAGGTAAGAAGATTGATAAAACAGGATTTCGATAAGGCGTTTAGTGAGGTAGATGTTATTCTTACTCCGACATCACCGACACCGGCTTTTGGTATGGGGGCTAAATCCCAAGATCCTTTAAGTATGTATTTATCGGATATTTATACAATTTCAGCGAATTTAGCAGGCGCGCCTGCGGTCTCGTTTCCTTGCGGGTTTACTAAAGATAATCTTCCTATCGGCGTTCAGCTTATTGGAAAAGAGTTTGACGAGGCGACTTTAATAAGGTTAGGGTTTAGTTATCAAAATTGTACGGAGTTTCATAAGAGGATACCAAATATATAGGGTAGGGGCGGCCCTTGCGTCCGCCCGTTTTAAAACCGTTATAAAAACAAACAAGAAATGTCAAAATTTGAAACCGTAATTGGGCTAGAAGTTCACGTTCAGCTTAAGACTAAGACGAAAATTTTTTGCTCTTGTTCTACAGAGTTCCAAAGTCCGCCTAATACTAATATATGTCCCATTTGTTCCGGGTATCCAGGTGTATTGCCTGTCTTTAATCAAAGAGCGTTAGAGTTAGCAATTCGCGTATGTTTGGCATTACGATGTCGGATAAATAATAGAATATATTTTGAGCGCAAAAATTATTTTTATCCGGATTTGCCCAAAGGGTATCAAATTTCGCAATATAAAATGCCGTTAGGTGAGAATGGATTTTTGGAGGTTTCTTCAGGAAAAAAAATACGTATAAATAGAGTTCATTTAGAAGAGGATGCTGGTAAATCTGTACATAAAAATAAGTATTCTTTAGTAGATTTTAATCGAACGGGGATACCTCTTTTGGAGATAGTTTCCGAACCGGATATAGCTACGCCTGTTGAGGCGGCAGATTATTTATCTTGCTTGAAAATGATATTACAATATATTGGAGCCTCAGACTGTGATATGGAAAAGGGGCTCTTGCGTTGTGATGCTAACATTTCTTTAAAGCAGACTGAAGATAAGGTGTTAGGAACTAGAGTAGAATTAAAAAATATGAATACTTTTAAAGGTGTGCGGGATGCTTTAGGGTATGAAGCGGCGCGTCAGGAAAAAGTTCTTGAGAGGAGAGAAAAGGTTTATCAGGAAACAAGGTTATGGGATGGGAATAAAGGGGCGACGGCTGTTATGCGTACTAAGGAGGAAGCTTGCGATTACCGTTATTTTCCCGAACCGGATCTTTTAGATTTTTTTGTTCCTCAAGAATTTATTGAAAAAGCAGAGATGTATGTAAAAGAGTTACCTTTAGAAAAGAAAAAAAGATTTATTGAAGAATATAAGCTGATTGATAGCGAAGTTGATGTTATAATTAGCAATATATGGTTGGCAGAATTTTTTGAATCAGTCGTTAAAGTTTATTCTAAACCTAAGGAGATTTCTAATTGGATTATTGGCCCGTTTCTAGAACAGGTTAATAATTTGGCTTCAGATTTTAATCTTGTGAAAATATCCGCTCAAAATTTTGCTAAGATTATAAAATATTTTTCTCAAGGCAAACTAAATAATATAACAGCTAAACGAGCGCTTTCTTTAGTGATTACTACAGATGAAGATGCTGATGAGGTCATTGAGAAGGAAGGCCTGCGGCAGGTGTCAGGAGAAGATGAGTTATCGGGATTTGTGGAAGAGGTCATCGTGGCTAATCCCAAACCCGCTAGTGATTATTTGGAAGGCAAACTTTCAGCAATAATGTTTCTTGTTGGCCAGGTGATGAAGAAAACCAGGGGTAAAGCAAATCCTAAGGTAGTAAGAACAATTTTGGAGAGGAGGTTAAAAAATGAAAAGTAAACTTTCTACGGTGATAGTTATTTTTGGAATAGTGTTTTCTTGTTGGCATGTTGGCATATGTTTAGGCCAAGATAGAGACTCGTTTTATAAAGAATTAGATATATTTGCTGAAGGATTAGCGTTGATAGAGAAAAAGTATGTAGAAGATAAACCGGCGAAAGATTTAATCTATGGAGCAATGGAGGGGTTACTAGCTTCGTTGGATTCATATAGTCAGTTTCTAGACCCCGATGATTATAAAGAGCTTATAGTGGAAACGGAAGGTCAGTTTGGTGGGCTAGGTATTGAAATTACGATGAAGGATGGTTTGCTTACTATTGTTTCGCCCATAGAAGATACTCCTGCTTGGCTCGCAGGCGCGACCGCGGGAGATATTATTGTCAAAATCGACGGAGAATTAACAAAAGGAATTACTCTAAGCGAAGCAGTTAAGAAATTAAGGGGGGAGCCAGGGTCAACAGTTGTTCTTACGGTAGTGAGAGAAAAAACGAGAACGTTGGAAGATATCACAATTATCAGAGGGATCATACAAATAAAGGATATAAAACACGCGGTAATATTAGATGCTAATATTGGGTATTTAAGGATAGCTGAATTTAGGGAAAATACAGCCCGAGATATGGACGCGGCGTTACTCAATTTAAAAAAAGAAGGATTAGCAGGGCTGATTATTGATGTAAGAAATAATCCTGGAGGCCTGCTTTATTCAGCGATAGAAATTGCGAGTAGGTTTGTGCCTGATGGTAAGATAATTGTTTCTACTAAGTCAAGAAGTGAGAAAGAAATTGTATATACATCGGTTTTGGCAAAAGAGAAGTATTTAGATATTCCTTTAGTAGTATTAATAAATAAAGGGAGTGCTTCGGGAAGTGAGATTTTAGCGGCAGCATTGAGAGAAAACGATCGTGCCATTCTTCTTGGAGAAACTACTTTTGGCAAAGGGTCTGTGCAGACAGTTATTCCTCTTTCGGACGGAGCGGCGTTAAGGCTTACGACATCGAAGTATTATACTCCTAATGGTGAGAGTATTCATGAAAAAGGGATAAACGCTGATATTGTTGTTGTTCCTCAAGATCAGTCGAAAGAAAGTAAAGAAGACGTTTTTAAGGCATTGAAAGAACAAAAAGAGAACTTTGACTATAAGAAGGATTATCAAATTGTAAGAGCGGCAGATTTACTTAAGGGTATTCTTGTTTTAAAAGGAAAATAGTAATGTAAGGTATTATATGAAAATTCCAAATTACAAGCATCAAATAACAAATAAGCTCCAAATTCCAATTTTTAAATGTTCGAAATATCGATGTTTTCTATATTGTTTGGAATTTCGATCATTGGATATTGGGATTTATTTGTAATTTGGAAATTGTTATTTGGAATTTATAAGGTTATGGTATGTATACTCTCGGAATAGAAACTTCTTGCGATGAGACTTCCTGCGCTGTTTTAAAAGATTATAAAGTTCTTTCAAATATAACTGTATCTTCTTTGAAGGAACATAAAAAATACGGCGGGGTTATTCCTGAAATCGCGACTCGCGCGCATCTTAAAAATATAGATAGTGTGGTTGGGGCCGCGGCGAGCGAAGCTGGCGTATCTTTAAGGAGGATAGATCTGGTTGCCGTTACTCATAAGCCGGGCTTAATCGGCGCCTTAGTAGTAGGCCTTAACTTTGCGAAGTCCATTGCCTTTGCTTTGAATAAACCTTTTATAGGAGTTAATCATCTTTATGCTCATTTTTTCGCGCCTTTTCTAGATGGTAAAGTGAGGTTGGAGTTTCCTTTTTTAGGAGTAGTAATTTCCGGCGGGCATACGGAAATTTATTTAGTAAACGATTTTGATAGGATAAGACTTTTAGGTCAAACTCGGGATGATGCTTGTGGGGAAGTTTATGATAAAATATCACGGGCTTTAGGGTTAGGGTATCCCGGAGGACCAGTTATTGATCGGCTTTATAATTTTAAATGTAAAGATGAATTCGCGTTTAAATGCGGCAGAATAGGGTTTGACTTAAGTTTTAGCGGTATAAAAACAGCTGTTATTTACAAAAAAATTGAATTAGACAAAAAGGGCGCCTTAGATAAAGAAACAAAAGTGAAACTGGTTTCTTCGTTTCAATATACGGTTGTTAATACGGTAGTTAAAACTATTATAGATGCCGCGAAAAAGTATAAAGTTAGACGTATTGTTTGTGGCGGCGGTGTTGTCGCTAATAAATTATTGCGAAAAATACTTCAAAAAGCTCAACATCAGGAAAATCTTGAGTGTTTTCTTTCCCCGTTATCCTATTGCGGGGACAATGCGGCTATGGTTGCAGGATTGGGATTTTATTTGTATAATAAAAGGGGAGTTAAAAGTACTATGAATTTAGGGGAGGCGGCAAATTAGAATGATGAATGAGTTTTCTTTTGATTTTAATACGATTTTTCGGTTGTTGTTAGCGTTTGTTTTAGGAAGTGTTATTGGATTTGAGCGGGAAAAAAAGGGAAGAGACGCTGGGTTGCGTACGCATATTTTAGTTTGTGTGGGGTCTGCGCTTATAATGCTGGTTTCGATTTATGTTTACGAACTGTATAAGGGGGTAGCTGCTCTTGACCCGGCAAGGATAGCCGCGGGGGTAGTTACGGGTATAGGCTTTTTAGGCGCCGGCGCGATTATTAGGAGTTCCGAAGGTAATAGAGGATTAACTTCTGCTGCCAGCGTATGGGTAAGCGCGGCTATAGGATTAGCCGTTGGATGCGGGTATTTAAGCGCGGCAGTGGCGACAACTATAATCGTTTTTTTCACGCTATCGCTTTTAAAAAAAGCGGAGGCGAGATTAGATAAGTAATAGCGTAATGCCAAAACTTTTATTAAAAAGATTGAAATTACAATAAGCAACTTCCAAATAACAATAAACAAATGAGGAAAAAAGATAAAAAGATTTATAAATTCATAATATTCTCGGTAGTATATTGTATATTCGGTATTGTCTATTGTTTGTAATTTGTTTATTGTCTATTGTTTATTTTTGACAATACGAATAATAACGTAGGGGGAGGGAATAATGGCAAAGAAAAGAGGAGAGGAACAAATTTTGGATGTAAACGCTAGCATGCAGGGGAATATGGTATTTTCCGATCCGGTAAATTTACGGATAAACGGTAAATTTGAAGGTATGCTAAATACAAAAGGTAATCTTATCATTGGAGAACAGGCCCAAGTTAATGCTGAAATTATTGGAGAAAATATAATGGTTGCTGGTAAGGTGAGAGGTAAAATCAAGGCGACAAAGATGCTTGCTTTTAATGCTACGGCTGAAGTGTTTGCTGATGTTGAAACTCCTAAGATTGCGATTGAAGAGGGAGCGGTCTTTAACGGTAAATGTAAAATGCCGCAGGACAAGATGTTATTGCCAGAGTTATCCGAATATCTGTCTATAGAAGAAGATACGCTTAAGGAATGGGTTAGCAATGAACGGATTCCTGTGCATAAAGAAGGTGAAGAGTTGTTGTTTGATCGCGCGGAAGTAGAAGAATGGATTAGCAGCAAGAAATAGGATTTATTCCGTCTTCGCGAACGCGTCACGCGGATTTAAAATATGCTTTAAAGCGGTTACGCGTAGTCCCTGGATTTGATATCTGTAAGTTAAATTATTTATTTGTTGATTTAATAAAAATATATTGTACAATATCTAACATTTAGGTCATTTCGGCAATTTATATAATAGAAAAAACTAAGTGAATAAAAATGGGTAAAGAAAAGTTAATTACTACTCGAGATGTTTCTTTGATTTTAGGTCTTTCGGAAAAAGATGTTATTGATTTAGCTAACGCTAATCTTTTGCCTCACTTTAAAGTCGGAGGTGAGTTTTTAAGATTCAAGAGAGAAGATGTAGTTAAAGTAAAGAAGCGCGTTAAGAAAAAGTATAATCTGCCTACTGGAGGCGGTCGCCGCGGGGTTGGATGGGTGAAGGAGTTTTTCTATTTTAATGATTTTTATATTGTGTGTTCTGCTATTATTGTAGTATTGCTTTGGGTTATTTTTAAGGATTTTCGTTCTTCAAATTGATGAAAGAAAAAGGGTTTATCGACCTTGGATTTGCTAAGCTTGATATAGATAGAGAAAACCGCAGAGGGCTTCCTGAAATAGTTTATGCTTCTGGAAAAACTATTTCGCAGCTAAAAAAAATCGTTGAAGAATTTCGAGGTCATACCGATTTGGTTTTTATCTCTCGTCTGTTGCCCAATCAGTATAAAACTTTAAAAAAAGAAATTCCTTCTTTAAAATATTTTTCTCAGGCAAAGATTGCCTTTTGCGGCAAGGAGAGAAAGCAAAAGCAAGGAAATGTCTTAGTGCTTACAGCAGGTACTTCTGATGTAAATGTAGCGGAAGAAGCTGCTGTTTTTTTAGAGCTAACCGGTAATAATGTAGAGAGAGTATACGATGTAGGTGTCGCCGGGATACATCGGTTAGATTTTTTTAAAAAGAAAATTGTTTCGGCTAAAGTGATTATTGTTGTTGCCGGGATGGAAGCGGCGTTAGCCAGTATAGTTTCAGGTTTGGTCGCTGTTCCAGTAATTGGTGTGCCTACAAGCGTGGGGTATGGCGCTTCATTTAAAGGGGTTGCGGCATTGTTAGGGATGATGAACAGTTGTTCTCCGGGAATTACGGTTGTAAATATCGATAATGGGTTAGGCGCGGGATATTTCGCGCATATGATTAATAAGTGGTAAGTGGTAAGTAGTAAGTGGTAAGTGGTAAGTAGTAAGTGGTAAGTAGTAAGTGATAAGGATTAAGAATTAAGTGAGGAATAAATGATATTCTTCTTAATCCTTACAACTTAATCCTATACAAATATGAAAAGTGTGTATTTTCAGTTAGTTGGCGGGGCGGCGGGGGATATGTTATTGGCATCTCTTGTTGGTTTAGGCTGTCCCCTTAAACATTTAAAGAAGGAATTTAATAAACTTAATATTAAATTTAGTGTTAAAGAAGAAGATATAAAGGGACATTTTCATACGCCTCGAAAAAAACTTTCCTTTAAAGGTGATACGTTTACTCATTATAAAGATATTGTAGCAGTCATTGAAAGTTCAGGGTTAGATAAAGATATTAAAGAGAATGCTTTAAGGGTTTATTCGTCTATCGCGAATGTTGAAAAAAAAGTTCATAAGGCTACCATGAAAAACCTGCATTTTCATCATTTAGGAGAAATTGACGCGATTTTAGAAATTTGCGGATTTTTTATAGCATTGAAATATCTTAGAATCAATAAAGTTTATTGTTCCGCGTTTCCCGTGGCGTGTCCGGCGCCGGCAACATTACAGCTTTTAAAGGGGCGTAAAATTTACGCTGCTAGATATAATTATGAAACTATTACCCCTACCGCTGCCGCTTTGTTGAAAGAGGCGCGGCAAAAAGATGATCAGTTTAGTTATAAAGAATGCAGCATTGGATGGGGGCAGTGTCGCGATAAAGATTATCTTGTTGCCTACCTGTTTGAGGAAAGAGGGTTAGATAAAGATCCAGTGATAAAAATAGAAACTAATATCGATGATATGAACCCTCAACTGTTTGAAACTCTTTTTGATGTCTTGTATAAAACAGGCGCGAAAGAAGTTTATTTAGAAACAGTATTAATGAAAAAAATGCGGCCGGCGTATATTTTAAATGTGTTATGTTACGATAACGATTTAGGGAAGATAAGAGAACTGCTTTTTAAGTACACTACTACTTTTGGTATAAGGTATCAGAAGTATCAGAGAGATAAAGTAATCAGCCGATTTCTGGTAAAAAAAACTAAGTTTGGAAAAATTCGATTTAGGGTCGCGGAATCCGATATCCAGAAGCAGGTTCCTGAGTATGAAGATTGTAAAAAACGCGCGAAAAAGTTTAAAATCCCGCTTGTAGAGGTGTATCGGCAGCTGGCGAAAGAGGCGTGATTGCTGTTTGAATTTGCGGTGGATTTTTTTAGGAAGAGTGATATAATTTAGGACTCAGAAGTAAGAAGTAAGAAGTAAGAAGTAAGGATTAAGAGGGAAACGAAGAGAAAGGAATTTTTATAGAAGATTCGGAATCTATATTTTTTCTTAATCCTTACCACTTATTTCTATAATAGTAATAAAAATAGGCGGCGTAGCTCAGGCTGGTAGAGCAAACGGCTCATACCCGTTTTGTCGGTGGTTCAAGTCCACTCGCCGCCACCATATTAAACCTACCAAGCTATATCAACATAAACCAAAGCATATGGGTAAATAGGCAGCTTCATCCATTCTTTATATCTTTTTCTGTAATAAAAATTAAAGTAAATATCATCTTTAAGACTTATATATTTTGGAGTATAATGAAAAAATATGATTTGTTGATTTTGTGAAATGATGCCTTAGATATTATTACTAGGGAATTTAAGTTAATTTTTGTCGAATGATTTCTTTGTCATTATTAGGAGGGAAGATATGAAAATCGAAGTAAAGAAACCAACGCCCCAGGAGTTAGCTAATTTAGAGGTAAGTAGCTGGCCTATTTGGGAGAAAGAAGAAAGTAGATTCGATTGGTATTACGATCAAAAAGAAGTGTGTTATTTTTTGGAGGGTGATGTTGAAGTCGAAACTCTTGACGGTGAAAAAGTAAAAATACAAAAGGGAGATTTAGCGGTTTTCCCAAAGGGGTTAGCGTGTAAATGGCATATAAAGGAAAGGGTCAAGAAGCATTATGATTTTGAGTAGGTTAGAGGAGGTAATGGATGAATAAAAGGAAGGTTTTTATTGTTGAGGATGAAGATGAATCTTTTAAGATTCTTAAAAAGCTACTTGTTTCTTCTGGTTTCGAAGTTGATGGGGTCAGAGAATCTAAAGGGGTTATGGAAAAAATTAAATTTTTTAAGCCGGATATCATATTAATGGATTTGCTTATGCCCGGTTTAGGCGGGTTTGAAATGTGTCAGATGTTAAATGATGATAAAGATACTCAAGGTATACCTATAATTGTTATGTCCGCTTTGGGGGGAGGAGAAGAGTTGAAGAGGGCGTTCGCATTGGGGGCGGTAGATTATTTTACTAAACCGTATGATTTTAGGGAAGTAGAAAAAAAGATAAATAAGTTTATTGAATACAAAAAAACAAGTAGCGAAGAGTAGTTTTTTTAGACATCCTGATAAGAATCAGGATGTCTAATTAGATATAATTTTCTAGAATTATACCTGAAGATTATACCAGGGGATAAAAATGAAAGAGAAAAGAAAAATTAAGCTAAGCCTATCGGTAAAAGTTATAGCCGCGATTATTTTGGTAGAGTTTTTAATTATGCTTATTCTTAGTAGGATTCCTTTTTTCGAAAATGCTTCGCCTGTAATTGTCGCCGCGGTTGATGGGCTTTTTTTAGGATCGATTATAGTCTTTATTATTAAGCACGCGTTTTATCCTTTGCGGAATATGATTAGGGTAATGGAAGAAATAGGTCAAGGAAAGATTACATCAAGGTTAAATGTTAGCAGCAGCGATGAAATGGGGTTGATTTCTAAGCAAATAAATAATATGGCTGATGGGTTACAGTCCTATTATAATCAGGTAAAGAAATCCGAGTCATTTCTTCGCGCTATTACTGACGGAGTGGATTATGAAATCATGTTGATTGATAAGGATTATAAAATCTTATGGGCGAATAAAAAAGTGATGCGGTTGACCAATGAAGATAAAAAAAATGTTATAGGGAATTATTGTTATCGAGTGACCCATGGATTAAAGTATCCATGCACAGCGCCTAAAGATATTTGCCCTATTCGGGAAGTTTTGAAAAACAAGAAATCTGTTACTGTTTTGCATGATCATTTTCATGGGGGAACAAACCCGCTTAATTTTGAAATTACATTATATCCGTTGTTTAATGAAGCGGGCGAGGTTGAACGGTTTATTCATATTGGTAAAGATGTTACCGAAAAGACGCGGATGGTGGAGGAATTAAAAAAAGCAAAGCAAAGGTTAGAGCGGTATAGTGCTACATTGGAAGAGTTAGTTGAAAAAAGGACTAAAAATTTAAAAGAAGCCAACGAAGAGTTGAAACTAAAAGAAGCTCAGCTTATTCAAAGCGAAAAAATGGCCGCGGTCGGGCAGCTAGCTAGCGGTGTGGCGCATGAGATTAATAATCCTTTAGCGGTAATTATGAATAACGCGGAGTTAATTCAAAGACGAATAGAAAAAGATATGGTAGATATAGAAGAGGTAAAGATAATGATAAAGAGCATTAAAGCCGCGGTAATCAGGAGCAAAAAAATAACTCAATCTTTATTAGATTTCTCTCATGTCTCTTTGGAGGAGTTTAAACCGGTTTCTATAAATGATGTTATTAATAAAGTGCTTAGCCTGATAGAGCATGAAATGTCATTGGGAAATATGAATATTAAGAGAATCATTCAATCCGATTTACCTAAAATTAAAGGTGATTTTCAATCTCTTCAGCAGGTATTTTTTAATCTCATTATTAACGCCAAATGGGCGATTCAGCAGAGATTTGGAAGAGAAGGCGGGGATATAACTATAGAGAGTCAATATAGACCCGGAGATGATTTTATTTTCGTTACGGTTTCTGATACCGGCAGTGGTATACCAAAGGATAATTTAAGTAGAATATTTGAGGCTTTTTTTACCACGAAAAGCGTAGGGGCAGGAACCGGCTTGGGATTATCTATCGTTTATAATATTATTAAAAAGCATAAAGGAGAGATTTCCGTTGATAGCGAGATTGATAAAGGAACTATTTTTAAAATAGTTTTTCCTGTTGAGAAGTGATGGGTAAAAGGATTTACGTTGCCTGATCTAGTTATTTCTGTGGCGATATTGGTTTCTTTATTGTGTTTTAGTTTGGCAGGATTAATTTCCTGTTTTTTCTTAAATGAAGCCAGCCGTAATCTTTTGTTGAGTTTTATTCGTGGGAATGATAAAATACGGATAAGCTTTTAGTGAAATCTTTAAAAAAGAAAATGAAGAATTTAAAAGAGATACAAAAAATCTTAGCCGCGCATAAAGAGGAAATGCAAAAAAGGTATAATCTTAAAGAAATCGGTATTTTTGGTTCTTTCGCGAGGGGTGAACAAAACAAGACGAGTGATATAGATATTCTTGTAGAGTTTCAAGAAGTTCCGGATCTTTTGAGATTTATAGAATTAGAACGATACTTTGAGGACCTTTTGAAAATGAAGGTGGATCTTGTGAGAAAGTTTAGTGTGAGGTCGGAGTTAAAAGATATAATCTTGCGGGAGGTGGTGGAAGTATGAGCAGGGATTATAAACTCTACGTCAAAGATATTTTTGATTGTATTGAAAAAATTGAGGGATTTATTAGAGGTATGAGTTTTGATGAATTTGTGAAAGATGATAAAACCAATAGTGCGGTGGTAAGAAAACTTGAAATTATTGGTGAAGCAGTCAAGAATATTCCTAATTCTATAAGTGAGAAGGACGAAGATATTCCCTGGAAAGATATGGCAAAAATGAGAGACAAAATTATTCACTTTTATTTTGGTGTAGATTATGAAATCGTCTGGAAAGTTATAAAGAAAAGGCTGCCGGAGATCAAACTACGTATAGAACGAATTTTAGAAGATTTAGTAAGGGATGAATGAGAGAAGTGAAAAAAGGATTTACTCTTATTGAGTTGCTTATAGCAGTTGCGATTTTCGTGTTTGCTATGGCGGGTATATTACATATGTTTTTCGCCTGCGCGTTCCTCGATCAAACCAACCGTAACAAGAGTATTGCCACAATCCACGCCGAATTTGTAATGGAAGATATAATGAAATACATGGAGAATGGGGATATTCTTCCTCTTCAGGAAAACATTACTTTAGGGACGTGGAATTGGAATCATGAAAATATAGAAGCTAACTGTTCAACTGTTATAAATGATAGTGAAGAAATTGAAACCTCTTGTATAAACGCGACCAATCCTTTTAAGGTTTTTTATGTGAAAAATATAAAAAGTAATGCTGGTATAGCTAACTTTTGGGATAGTTTGACTTCTCATTAATTAAAAGGTATTATTTAAGTGTAGGAGAATGAAAGGTTTATAAAATTATGGGGGTTAGGAAAAATAATTTTTTTAAAGGGTTTACGTTGGTTGAATTGCTCATAGCGGTTGTTATTTTGATTTCAGCTATTGGCGGGGCGTTGTTGTCTTTGACACATTGTATATTATTAAATGAAACTAACAGTAATTTAGCGGTGGCGGCAAATGACGCCCAGTTTGTTTTAGAACAGGTTAAAGAGTTAGCCTATGGTAATATTTCAAGTTATACGCCGCCGGTGTTTACGAACTTAAATAACGAGAATGTGACTGTACAGCGGACGTATGACTCAGGGCTAGTGGAGGTAACAGTTAATGTTGAATGGGAACAAAGGCAAAGAACAATGTGGTTTAATTTGTCGACGCGAATTGCCGACTAAAGCAGCGGCTTTCACGTTAGCAGAAGTATTAGTTGTTTCGTTCATTCTCATAATAATTATCGCGGCTATATCATCGTTGGTGAATATTAGCCAGTTATCGCAGCCGATAAGCGTGAAAAAAATAGCCGTTGCTCATCAAGCTAGAAATGTTATGAACTGGATAAGTAAAGACGCGCGTCAGACAAGCGGGTATCAAATTAATAATAACGCGCCGACATCTGACTATATTAAGTTTCAGCTTTGTACGGGGCATAATGGCACGGATTTGCAATGGAATTCTGATTTTATTGAGTACAGTTATGACTCTTCATCCGATATTATTGTGCGTAATGATACAGGAACGGGGCAATCGTGGCAGTTCTATGATATTATAGCTTCTCCCTTTGATGTGAGCCGAGTTGATGAAGATATTTTAGGGGTTACTATTGCTGTTGAAAAAGCAGTGAGAGGAACTATAACGGTAGGGTACAATTTAACTATGGAGATAAAATTAAGAAATGGGTAAAGCGGGGTTTATATTAGTTTGGGCGATGTTGCTTATGGTAGTTGTGGGTATACTGCTGGGCGGTTTTTTCTTGAATACTATAAACGAAAACGCTTTAGTAAAAAGGCACGTAGCTTCTATAAGAGCTTTCTGGCTGGCTGAAGCGGGATTAGCTGAGGCACTTCATAATTTGCCGTCAAATATACCGGAGACTTCTTTGCCTTTGGGTAATATTAATTATGTGTATAATGCTACTACAGGAACCCCTTTTACAGTAGGTGTTTCGAATTATTATAATGTAGCCGCGACTGGTACTGTTACATTGCCTTCAGTTGGCTATTTAGGCGGCAGCGTAAAAAGAGATCTAGCCGTGGTTGTTAGAGCGACTCCGCCGGATTCAAGTAAATTTCAACACGCGATTCGAACAACTGTGGTTTTAGATATTAGCGGAAGTGTTGAGATAAATGGAGATACTGAAGATTCCGCGGCTTTAGATTTCCCTGATTTATTTAATAGTACAAAAGCAGAGATGGAAGCAATGGCTACGAATTCATATACAAACCCACCAAATAATATAGCTCCTGTTGCTGGTATAACTTGGATTAATCTTACGGAAGGAAGTGAGTTGAAGATAAGCGATAATGGGTGGACCGGCAGTGGGATTTTAGTAGTGTCGGGAGGCGATGTTCATATAACTGGCGGCGAGTTTGATGGTATTTTGTATGTAGTGGGCGACTTATTTATTTCAGGTAACCCTACAATTGATGGGTCTGTTCTTGTTGAAAGCGATACTTCTTTGGTTGACGATATTGATGTTACTGGAAACCCTACCATAAATTTTGATACTACCGAAATTTCAACCGCTTTGTCTTCTTTAGGCTTTGCTTCTTCAGAGATTGTTTCTTGGAAAGAGCAGTAATCGTCCTGTCGAGGAATGCTGCTAGCGGCTAGTTTTACCAATTTTATCTCCAGCCAAATATTTGTTGCCCAAACAGCCTTTTATCTTTATAATGGTAAGCAATATGGAAGGGTTTTGGATAGAACTATTAAAAAATAAAGTTCTTTGGACTGCTATTTTTTGCGCTGTTTTGGCGCAAGGTATAAAAGTTATTTTAGGCCTAATA
>JAHISK010000023.1 GCA_018818105.1 Candidatus Omnitrophota bacterium
TTGAATAAATTCTTTAACCCATTTATTAACGCGCCGCCATCGCCATAAATTACCATAGCGGGTATATCCTATGTCTGTTGGTAGATATATTGATTGATATTTTAACTGATTATCATTTTTAAGTTTATCTTGTTTTCTGGATTGTCCGGTTCCTTCGGCTTCGCTCAGGACAGGTAAGCTGGACAATGACACCTTTGGTTTGCTTTTTGTTTCTTTTTTCTTTAAGCTTATCAGCCATGTTTTAAATACTTCTATGTCTTTTTTTAATTCCTCAAAAAGCTTCCTTTTTATTAGTAATATCTTTCTTATTCTTAAATCCTCTCCCGGGGGGTAACTATCTATCTTATCATTCCCAAAAAATAATGAAATTTTAACTTGACTAGAAGCTACTAATAGTGTATAAAATATAGCATAAGACACTGTATTCTTTACATAGAAAGTGGGTGGCATGAAGAATATAAAGACATTAGGTAAAGTTAGCGCTAATTTAATTAGTAGGATATATGACGAAAATAAGACTATTTTTGAAATTAGCGATGTTCAGCGTATTTTAGGAAAAAATTATAATGATGCTACAGATTTATTAAGTAGATTAGTCAAAAGAAAAGTAATTACGCGTTTAAAAGCAGGAAAATTTTTGATTATTCCTCAAGAGTTAGGCAGCGCACAGCGCTATATAGGGAATTGGTATGTAGCTGCTTCCGAAGTAGTTAATTCTTCGTTATATTATATCGCCTTTTATAGCGCTATGCAGTATTGGGGGATGTTGACTCAGCCGTTAGTTAAGATTTTTATGGCTACTGCTCAGAGACAGATTATTCCTATAGAAATGAAGGATAAGTTAATTTTTGTTTTTGTGAGGGAAAAATGTATTTGGGGGATTAAAGAAGAGTGGGTAACAAAAACTGAAAAGGTAAGGATTTCGGATTTAGAAAAAACAATTATTGACGCAGTGGCTCATCCTCAGTATTGCGGTGGAATTACGGAAATTGCTAAAGGAATTTGGATAGTAAAAGAAAGAATAAATTATGAGCGCTTGATGAGTTATGTTGATAAATATGGAAAGAATGTTGTGGCTAAGCGGTTAGGTTATATTTTAGAGATACTTAAAATTCAACAGCCTAAATTATTAGAACAGTTAAAAAAGTATATTAAAAAGAGATATGATTTATTTGATTCCACTTTGCCGGGGGGGAAAATCGATAAGAATAATTGGCATTTGATTGATAATGTGGGGCAGAAACAAATTCTTGATTTGATAGGGCATTAATATATGATAACTTATTCTCAAGTTCAGAGATTAGCCGCTAAACAGGGGATTCCAGAGGAAATAATTGAAAAAGATTATCTTGTTGAACTTATTTTATTCTCTTTTGCTAAGACTGATTTTTTTAAAGAAAGGCTTGTTTTTCGGGGTGGTACCTCTTTGAAGAAAGTTTATTTTCCGGATTATCGTTTTTCAGAAGACTTGGATTTTTTAGTTAGTGATAAAGAAAATTTAGCGGAATATGAACATAGAATCGATGATTTTTTAGAAGAGATTAGTTTGAAGTCCCCTTTTCAATTAGATAAACGTTTAGAGGTAAATAAGGATAGGCTTCAATTTTTTATTCTTTATGATCTTTTTACGGAAATAAAGGCTGTTAAAGAGTTAAAAGTTGATATTTTAAAAGATTCTTTGATTCCTTCTTATCAAACGGTTAAGATACTCTTTAGCTATCAGGAATTCACGAAAGAAAATTTAAGTCTAAAAACGTACAAATTAGAGGCGATAGTAAGTGATAAGATATCCAGGATTTTAGATGTAGATAATGAGCCTCGCGATATTTATGATTTATGGTATCTTTTGAAATTAGGAGTCAATGCCATAAAAATAAAGGCGGAACTTAAGAAAAGACATGGGTATGATATTTATTTGCCCAATCTTTTAACTGAAGTCGTTAAAGAAGCGTATAAAAGAAATTGGCGGATTAGATTAGAAAAGCAAATCATAAATTTACCCCATTATGAAGCGGCGGTTGAAGAGTTGAAAATGTTAATAAAAGAAAAATTGATAAACTGTTAGGAAACTAATTGTAAGTAGTGGTAATTTTAGGCATAGCGTATGGAGTAGATAGTTTTTATGGCGCCAGTATATTAGTGGACGGAGAGATTGTTGCTAGTCAAGTTGAGTCCGGCTGCTGTCTAACTTTGCCGAAAAACCTTATTGAATCAGTTCTTGCGCGGTCAGGTAAAGACATAAGCAATGTTGATTATGTCGCGTTTTTAGGTAAACCTTTATCGTATTTTGAACAGTTAATAAAACTGCACATGGAATCTTTTCCCAGAAAACATTTTAAATTCTTTGGTGATTTTAGAGATTTTTTTAGTAATAAAATAAGAGTGAAGAGCGCGTTGAAGAAGGAATTAGGTTTTTGTCGAGACCTCTGTTATGTTGAACCAACAGATGCCATAGCTTACCAGATGATAGATAAAGGAAAAATGGCGGCGGTGGTGTTATCGGATGTTTTAAGCGTTCGCGCGGGGGGCCTGTATCAAAAAAAAGATGACAGCCTTTGGTTAGTTAAAGAGTTCAGCATAAAAGATTTCCCTGAATCCTAAGAAGAAAAGAGTATAAAAGAAGAACTCCTTGTTTTATAATGGTTATATAGCACAAACCAGCTCACCCACCGGGTGAAAAAACAAGGAGTAAATAAATGATACCAAAAGAATACGGCCAAGTCGAGCTAAAATTAAAAAATCGTAATATTTCATCAAACACAGGATTAGCCTGGATAGACAAAGCACTTGAATTTTGCGGGTTTTGGAAAGATATAAA
>JAHISK010000024.1 GCA_018818105.1 Candidatus Omnitrophota bacterium
ATTATTTCGTTTCAATCTGCGTTGAAAATCTCAATAAAATTGATAATATAGAATCAAACGAAATTCGGGTATAATAAACCAATCCAGCGGACGCTAGAGCGCCGTCGCTGATTTTTCGATCCTTAAAAAAATAAAATACACCCCCTTGACAGGTACATACAAATGATGTACAATCAAATCATGAAATACGAATGGGATCCGGAAAAAAATGAATGGCTAAAAAAAGAAAGGAATATATCCTTTGAACAGGTAATATTTCACTTATCGCGGGGGGATGTTTGGAAAATAGCGGATCACCCTGACCAAACAAACTATCCGTGTCAAAAAATATATTTTGTTATTATTGAAAAGTACATATATGCGATACCGCATATTATCGAAAAAGAATACATATTTTTGAAAACAATTATTCCTAGCAGAAAAGCGACTAAAATGTATAAAAAAGAACAGGAGGGTTAAATATGAAACATAGCAAAGAAGAAAAATATATTCTTGATGCGCTGGAAAGCGGAAAAATGAAACTTGCTTCTCCATCAAAAAAAGAGATTGAAGCAATCAAAACAGTAGCCGATAATACATTCAAAAAAGACAGTCGTATTACTATTCGTCTTTATGCTCATGACTTCATGGGTATCCAGAAAAAAGCAATGGAAATGGGAATTCCATATCAAACGCTTATTTCTGGCTTAATTCACCGATATATCGAAGGAGATTTAAAAATAAAAGCCGGATAAAAAAATAGGGGACGAAAAATAGGGGACGAAAAATAGGGGACGGAGTTAATTTATTAACTATTGATATCTTCTTTAAATAGAAAGGGAAAGAATAATTTAATATCAGAAGACAGAGCCTTAATTTGTTATTGTGCTTGCCGTGAATTAGAGATTAGCGGCAAAAATGTGGCGGGGTTTCTATGTATTTCCAATTCTGCGATCCAAGAATATTACTAAAGGAGAAAAAATAGCAGGGGAGAAGGGGTATAAGTTAATAAGTTAACTCCGTCCCCCATCTTCATCTTTTTTAATCATTTTGTAGAGCATATCTATCAAAGCCAGGCTGGCTTTCTTTCTTACCGCGTCTCTGTTTCCGGTCAGTAACAGTTTTTTCGTGATAGAATTGGTTTTGTCCGTGGCACATATATATACAGTGCCTACTTTTACGCCTTTTTTCGCGCCGGGGCCGGCGAATCCTACGATTGAGACGCCGATATCACTCTTTAATGTCTTTTTTATGTTTTTTGCTAATAGAAGGCTTATCTTTTCTGATACGCCTTCGGTTTTTTTGAGTTCTGATAGGGGGATTTTGAGGAGTTTGGTTTTTGCTTGGAGAGTATAGACAATAACGCCGCCTTTAAATACTTGGGAGCTTCCGGGAGTTTGTGTTAGTAGGTAGGAAAGGTATCCCCCGGAACATGATTCGGCTGCCGCGATTGTAAGCTTTTTTTGTTTCAGCAGATTTACGACTTTCTCAGCTTTATCCATTTTTTCTATTTTATCAGAAAAATTGTAATTAACAAATTTAATGCTTTTAGCTGAATACTGAATACTGTGTGCTATTCTAAAAATGCATTTGACTGTCATCATAATCTGTGCCAAAATCAAAGGAGTTTGAAACCTATAACTTATAACCTAAAACTTAAAACTATCAAAAGATATGATGTTGGATATAAAAAATTTGTCTGTTTCGGTTGGTGATAAAACAATACTTCGCGGTGTGGATTTACAGATAGGAAAAGGGGAAGTTTTAATCCTTTTTGGCCCCAATGGAAGCGGGAAAACTACGCTTATAAAATCAATTATGGGGTTTAGCGGGTATGATATAAAAAAGGGCCAGATAAGGTTTAGGGATAAAGAATTAAACAATCTTCCTATTGAGGAAAGGGAACATTTAGGTGTTGGGATAATGTATCAGCATCCACCCGTAATCAGAGGGGTAAAACTACGTCAAATTGCTGAATTTTTATGTAAAGATAAGCAAAAAATTAAAGATTTATCAGAGAGATTGTCGTTAGAAGAACATTTAGACCGGGATATAAATCTTGATTATTCCGGGGGCGAGATGAAGCGGTCAGAGTTGTTTCAGGTGCTACTTCAAGACCCGCGCCTTCTTTTGTTAGATGAGCCGGAGTCAGGAGTTGACCTTGAAAACATTTCTATAATGGGAGGAGTTTTAAATGAATATCTTGCCCGGAAAGATAAAGCCGCGTTAATTATTACTCATACAGGTTATATTTTGGATTATATTAACGCCGAAAAGGGATGTGTTATGATCGATGGTAAGTTTTGGTGTGTCGGTAGTCCTAAAGAGATTTTTAATAATATTAAGGCGGCAGGATATGATAAGTGTAAGGAGTGTAAGTGGTCAAAGAAAAAGAAATAATGGATTTTAATAAGAATGATATAGAAAGCATTGCTTCATCAGGCATGGATTTAGATGAATCTAGCCGGTCAGCTAGTTTTTTTCAACAGGATAATAAAGTGTTATCTGCCCATAGTTTTTCTGACGACATAGATTTAATAAGTATTCAGGAAGCGTTAATTAAGTTTCCTTGCGCTCGAGAGTACTTTGGTAAATCGTTTAAATATTTAAATAGAGAGTATCCTAAAGATACCGAAGGCGGGTATTTTATAAGAGTCAAAAAAGGAAAAACTGTTCAGTTGCCTGTTCAGGCGTGTCTTTTCTTAAAAAAACAGGGATTTAAACAAAAAGTTCATAACCTTATTATTGTTGAAGAAGGCGCTCGGGTTTATCTTATTACTGGTTGCGCGGCATCGAAGGCGGCGCATGAAGGGTTTCATTTGGGTGTTTCGGAGTTTTTTGTTCAAAAAGGGGGATACTTAAACTTCACGATGATTCATTCGTGGAAAGAAGATGTTTCTGTGAAACCGGTAAGTATTGCTATGATAGAGGAGGGTGCTTCTTTTATTTCTAATTATGTTTGTTTGCGTCCTGTTCGAGAAATTGTTATGTACCCTACCGCTGTTATGGTGGGGCAGTCGAGTCGTGTTTCTTTTAATTCTTTGATATTATCGCATCCGCGCGCTCTACAGGATATTGGCGCTCGCGTGATTTTTAAGGCAAAACAAACCCAGGCAGAGATTGTGTCCAGGGCTGTTAGTTTAGGCGGAAAAGTAATTGCCAGAGGACATCTAAAGGCAGAAACAGAGCAAGTTAAGGCGCATTTAGAGTGTCGGGGGCTGCTAATTTCCAAACAGGGTACTATTCATGCTGTTCCGGAACTGCAAACAGACTTTAGAGACGTGGATTTGTCTCATGAAGCGGCGATTGGAAAAATTAGTAAGGATGAGATTGAATATCTTTGTTCCCGGGGGTTTTCTCAAGCTGAAGCGCAGTCAATAATTGTGAGGGGGTTTATGGATATAGATATTTTAGGGTTGCCGCGGATTTTAAAAAATGAGATAAAAGAGTTGGAAGATAAAACTTTAACGGGAAGTTTGTAAGTTAAATATTAGGAGGATAGTTATGTTAAAAGAGAAAGTTGAAAAAGCATTGGAAGAAGTCAGACCGTATTTAAAAGCTGAAGGCGGAAACGTTGAACTCGTTGCGGTTACCGATGAAGGGGTTGTTAAGGTGAAGTTAACTGGGGCCTGCGGGTGTTGTCCTATGAGTACTTATACTTTGAAGATGGGGATTGAACAGAAGCTTAAAGAATTAATTCCGGAAGTTAAGTCGGTGGAGCAAGTATAAATATATAGGGTCAAGGGATATAAATTTTAAATTTACCAATTACCATTTTAAAATTAGCATTTATGTTAAGAGAACTAATATCTAGTAATTTAAAATGCTAATTGATAAATGGTAAATCTAAAATGAGAGAAGGGGGGCTTATGAAACAAAGGGTAACGAAGAAAACAAAGCCTTATGTGTGTGTTGTTTGCGGTAAGAAGAAAAAAACTTCTAAAAAGGGTAAGTGCTGCGGTAAAAATATGCTTTCAGAAGATAAAGGTATTGGTGCCATGTGAGGAGAATGAAGGATGAATGACAAACAGTTAAAAAATAAGATTTTAGAACTTCAACGAAGCGAAATTACCGAACATATAATTTATAAGAAGCTAGCCGCTGTTATCAAAGAGGATAATAATAAGAAAGTTTTAGAAAAGATATCTGCTGATGAATTACGTCATTACGACTTTTGGAAAGGTCTATCGGGAAAGGATGTTAAGCCTGATAGTTTTAAGATAGGGTTTTATGTAGCGGCCGCTCGGATTTTAGGATTAACTTTCGCTATAAAACTTATGGAAAGAGGAGAGGTAAACGCGCAGCAAGTATATAGTAAACTTATTCCGGTTTATCCCGAAGTGGGAAATATAATTAGAGATGAAGGAGAACATGAACAACAGCTAATAAATCTTCTTGATGAAGAAAGACTTCAGTATGTTAGCTCAATGGTTTTAGGTTTGAATGACGCTTTAGTAGAATTGACTGGCGCGTTAGCTGGGTTTACTTTGGCATTGCAGAATACGCGTCTTGTAGCTATTGTGGGGTTAATTACGGGAATCGCCGCTTCTATGTCTATGGCGGCAGCAGAGTATCTTTCCATAAAACAGGAAAAAACGGATAAAAGTCCATTAAAGGCAAGCGCGTATACAGGGGCGGCGTATGTTCTCACTGTATTATTTTTGATTTTTCCTTACCTTATATTTACTAATATATTTGTATGTCTTGGTCTAGTAGTTGTTAATGCTTTGTTGGTTATTTTGTTGTTTACCTTTTATATTTCGGTTGCTAAGGATGTATCATTTAAAAAGAGATTTTTAGAGATGGCGGGGATAAGCGTAGGAATTGCCGCTATTAATTTTTTTATAGGGTTGTTGATTCGCAATGTGTTTGGGATAGAGGTGTGAGGGGGAGAAGTAAGAAGTAAGAAATAAGAAATAAGAAATAAGATATAAGATAGATGTTAGAAAATATAATTATTTTATTTTTGAAAGAAACGGTTAATTTGTGGTTGCAGGTTGCCCCATATTTGCTGTTAGGGTTGATAATTTCAGGGATTGTCCATATATACATGGGGAAAGAATTTATCACGCGGCATTTGGGTAAGGGGGGCATTTTATCGGTGATAAAAGCGACAATCTGGGGAGTGCCTTTACCGGTGTGTTCGTGCGGGGTGATTCCGTTGGCAAGTTCGCTTAAAAAAGAAGGCGCGCATAAATCAAGTGTTCTTTCTTTTTTAGTATCTACTCCTACCACAGGAATAGATTCTATTTTTGCTACTTATTCTTTATTAGGGCCTCTGTTCGCGATTTTTAGGGCTTTGTCGGCTTTTGTCGCGGGCATTGTTGTTGGTGCTTTGGATTATTTTGTAGAAGGGAGAAAAGAAGCCAGTATCTCTGTTCCTAAACACTCTCATGTTAAGATAAAAGCTTCTTTTCATTTTAAGGAGTTTGTAAGGTATGCTCTTTTAGAGATTCCACAGGATATAGGAAAGTGGCTTATTTTTGGAACAGTTTTAGGAGGGGCAATATCAACTTTTGTGCCGGCAGATATTTTTGGTGAATATTTACATGCTCCTTGGGATTTCTTGATTGCGTTAGTTGTAGGTGTTCCTTTATATGTTTGCGCTACCGGTTCAATTCCTGTGGCGGCATCATTAATATATAAGGGGTTTTCTCCTGGCGCGGGGCTGGTGTTTTTAATCGTTGGGCCGGCAACAAACGTTATAACGTTATCGTTTGTGTGGGCAAAGTTGGGTAAAAAGTCATTTTATGTATATTTAGTTAGTGTTACCAGTGTCGCGATTATTTTAGGGGTTATTTTTAATTATGTGTGGGGAGTAGCGGGAAAGAATTATGATTTTTTAATAACGGCCGGCCGTATTCTTCCTTTTTGGTTTAGAGCTGTTTGCGGTATTGGCTTGATGGCTTTGATTGTAAATTCTTTTTTAATCGGCAAAAAACGCCCAATAGAAGCGGATTTAGAAATCTCAGTATCAGATATACATTGTAAGCACTGAATCTGTATGAAAATCATAAATTCCAAGCATCAAATAACAAATAAGTGCCAAATTTCAATTTTCAAATGTTCAAAACATCAATATTTTTTATATTGTTTGGAATTTTGATCATTGGATATTGGGATTTATTTGTAATTTGGAAATTGTAATTTGGAATTTAAATAATAAAGGGGTATCATCCTAAGATAAGATAGTAATGGGTGATAAGATAGTTGAATTTGATTGACAGCTTATATTGGTGATGGTAGAATTCCTTATCTGGGAGGCTCAAATAATGAGAAAGAAGCTTTCTAAGGCGGATAATAAATTAAAGAAGAATAAAATTAGCACAAAAATCTCAGTTCGATCTTCAAAAAGTAAAAGAAGCGTTGGCAGTAAAGTATTGCCTAAAACGTCCCTTCTTGATTCAATCTCGTCCAGCCATATAGTCAAAAAAGATAATCTAGATGATACCGACCCAAATGACCATTTTCTTAAAGAAGAACAAAGTTATTTTTTGCCTTCTAAATATAATGATAACTGTATAGTTATTCTTCCCCGCGATCCGTGGTGGCTGTATTCGTATTGGGATATTTCTCAAGAAAGAATAAATGAGGTTATTAACGCGATTCCTGAAAATGAATCCAAGGATTTACGATGGGTTTCGCGGGCATATGATGTTACCGAAGTTTTTGACTCGGGCACGGATAAATGGCATTCTTTTTTTGACGTGGATATAAATTTTGACGCGGAGAACTGGTATATAAATGTTAATCAGATAAATAGAAGCTGGTGTCTGGAAATAGGATTAAAGAATTCCAACGGTAAATTTTTTGCTGTAGCGCGATCGAATATTATTACTATGCCGTATTTTGGTATTTCTTCTAGAGTGGATGAACAATGGATGTTGCCTGACGACGATTTTTTTAAGATTGTAGGCGTATATGAATTAGGTAAAAGCTCCATGGAGATGAAGAAGAAATTCGAAGAAGTTATTGAGCGCCAAATGTCTTCTCCCCTAGCTTCTTGGGGAATTAATTTCGGTGTTGTTACATAATAGAGTAAACGCCTGATTATGGCTGTTGAATTTCGCGGTAGTTATGAGTTTATAAAAAAGTAGAGAGTTCATGGCTGGCTATAAATCGCGTGTATAAATTAATAAATAATTCATGGAAAAAGGATACTTTTCATTAGTTTTACATGCTCACCTTCCTTTTGTTCGTCATCCCGAACATCAAGATTTCCTTGAAGAAAGATGGCTTTATGAAGCTATCAGTGAAACTTATATCCCTTTACTTGAAATGTTGGAGGGGCTTTGGAAAGATGGTGTTGATTTTTGTTTTACATTAAATCTTTCCCCATCACTTTGTAGTATGTTGGATGATGAGCTTCTTAAGGACAGGTATGTCCGTCATCTTGATAAGTTAATTGAACTTTGTGAGAAAGAAATAGATCGGAACAAATTTGACTTACGATTCAAAAACTTATCTTACATGTATTATGATAGATTTACGCGTTTTAAAAGTAAGTTTTTAAATGTTTATAACAGGAATTTAATCGCTGAGTTTAAAAAGTATCAGGATAGAGGGTGTTTAGAAATAATCACTTGCGCGGCGACGCATGGATTTTTGCCTCTTTTGGGAGTTGATAGAGCCGCGGTTAAGGCGCAAATTAGAGTAGGCGCTAATTCGTATAGAAAGTTTTTTTCTGCTGATCCTAAAGGAATATGGCTTCCTGAGTGCGCTTACGCTAAAGGGGTAGATAAGATTTTAAAAGAGGAAGGGATTAAGTATTTTCTTACCGAGACCCATGGGATATTGTTTGCTAACCCTCGTCCTAGGTTTGGGGTGTATTCATCTTATTACACTAAAGAGGGAGTCGCGGTATTTGGCAGAGACGCGCGGTCTTCCAAAAGTGTTTGGTCATCTAAAGAAGGTTATCCCGGCGACGGCAGGTATCGAGAGTATTATCGTGATGTAGGTTTTGACTTAGATCATGATTATGTAAAACCGTATATTGCTTCTTGCGGCACCAGAATTTGTACTGGGGTGAAGTACTATCGTATTACAGGCCCAACATTACATAAAGAGCCGTATTGTCCAAATGTCGCTTTAGAAAAGGCAGCCGCGCACGCGGCTAACTTTATGTTTAATAGAGAAAAGCAAATAGAGCATCTTTCTTCTTTATTGGGAAGAAAACCGGTAATTGTAGCGCCTTATGACGCGGAGCTGTTTGGTCATTGGTGGTTTGAAGGTGTATCATGGCTTAATTTTCTTATAAGAAAAATTCGCTATGATCAAAATACAATAAAACTTACTACGCCGTCCCGTTATTTAAAAATTTATCCTGAAAATCAGGTTATAGAACCTTCTCCTTCCAGTTGGGGATGGAAAGGCTATTATGAAGTATGGCTCAATGGGTCTAATGACTGGATATATCGGCATTTGCATCGCGCCCAGAAAGTGATGAGTGATTCCGCTAATAAATACGGTTCAAACGGTGAAAAAATGAAAAGAGTTTTAAACCAAATGGCAAGAGAACTTCTCTTGGCTCAAGCTAGCGACTGGGCGTTTATAATGAAGACGGGGACATTTGTCGCGTACGCCAAGAAAAAGACGATTAGTCATTTAGAAAGATTTTATATGCTGGAAAAATATTTAGAAAAAGAGAGTGTTGATTATCAAGTTCTTGAAGATATAGAAAAAAAAGATAATATCTTTCCTGAAATAAATTACGCTGTTTACCAATAAACAACTTCAGAATTACAAACCTTTACGGTATGAGTAGATCAACAAAAAGCTAATTCACTCAATCCACCTAAGGTCACACAACAAAAGGTAATGGGTGAGTAAACGAGGGATTGCCTCCTAATCCTTTATCAATAAAAAAATAAAAAAGTACTGGCGCCCCCTCTTGTTTTATGATATACCATAATTGATGGGAATTACATGGAAAATAAGAGGCCGCGAAATAAA
>JAHISK010000025.1 GCA_018818105.1 Candidatus Omnitrophota bacterium
ACAAGCTCCGCTCAAGCAAACAAAAATTGTGTACAACACAATGATTTTGGCGTTTAAACAAGGTGTAAAAGTAATTTTGACTTTACCTACTGTGTTACATAGGGTTATAGAAAAAACATCACATTTAATAAGAAAGAACCAAAAATAATTGTCGTCAACGGTAATTATAATTGTCGCTCAACATAATAAACTCTACGGTTCCTTTATATATTTTTAACTCTTCCTTAAGTTCAGCGTTTAATGCGTTCCACGACTGCTTTAAAACTTCTATATTCAAATACTCTTCCCCAATCATAAAAGGCGCGCTTTCAAAAATAGCAGAAAAATCTTTTTCATCAAAAGAAATAACAATCCAGCATGTAATTCTTTATTCATAACATTATAGGGACAGGCTACTTTTAAGCTTATCTAACTTTCTATTTACCGCCAACCTAATCTTAGCATCGGGTATCTTTTTTACCCACAATTTAGCCTTTTTAAAACTAAAGGTTTTAGGAAAATATAATTCCGGAAAATATCCGAATTGGTTCTTTTTACGTACGGATAAATATACGCAGTCAACCAAAGCTTTTTCTGGTTCTGCGATTAAAAAATTACCCGTGCCTTTATACCAGCTAAACCCCTTAAAAAAATAGGGCGTTATCTGATGAACGGAAAAATCACTAATTTTAGTACGAACTATTCTCGTATGCGCCATCGCGGCAAGATAAATTAATTGAGGAATTTGTTCAATTATGCCATAAATATGCAATGCGCTTAAAAAAGACACATAAACACGCTGTCCCGAAAATAAAAAAGGAATTATAGTGTAGGGACTTAAAGGATTGCTTGTAACTTCCGACCAAACTCCACGGTATATTTTAAAAATAACCTTTTGTTTTTGAAGAAAATTAAGCGCTTGAGTAACAGCTGACAATGACTTTCCCGAAAGTTCAGAAATTTCCCGCGTTGTAAATACAGAACGTTCCAACCTCTTAATAAATTTCAAAACAGAAACTCTAGACATAATTACGTAACTCCTCAATAAAACCAGCTACTTTAAGTTTAATTTCATCCCACACTAAATCAGCATTATAGACCTTTTGATCTTCTATAGATAAATACGCAAGTACTGTATCTCTAAATTGCTCAACACTAACTTCAAAAATATTTTCATGCGCCGTATTTAACTTAATTTCATCTAAATTTAGTTTATCTTTTTTGGATATTTTATATTGCGGCATTAATATATATAAATCAAAAATATCTCTAGCTTGAATTACAGTTCTGGCAGAAAGAGCGTTTATTTTTTGAGCTATTGCCGATAATATATCATAATGAGGAACGACCAAAGGCGGCGACTTATACAAGCGTAAAATAGAATTTTGAACAACTTGATTAACTACTTTTCCTTTAAACCCCCTACGTGAAAACTCAATTTTAGTAAAAAAATCTTCATTCGCAGGGCTAATTAAATGAACTTTAAATCTTTGTGTTGTCTGAGTCTGTTTTGCTTTCACAATATCCGGAGGAATAATCTCTTTAACTCCGAAAGGAATTAGAGAATTTTTAAAAAGTACGGATTCTAATATATCCATAACTGTCTTACACACAACCTCTACTCTCACAGCTTGAATATCCAAATCCATATCTTCTGAATACCTGAAACTATTAAAGAAAAACCGTAAATTAACTCCTCCTTTAAGCGAGTAATATTCCGGTTTGATTTTTCTGCCAAAACACCGCAAAAGCTCTAAATGAAATACTTCCCTTAACTGTAATGACGTATATATATTTTCACTCATAATTATGTATTATAATTTAGTTACAGCTAAATTGCAAGACATTATTACTTTTCTTCAATCCATCAAACTTTATCGGAATTTTTGACTGCCGTATCTGAAAAAGTTTCAACAACTCTAAACTATCTATCCCGCCCGAAACACAAATGAAAAGCTCATCCCCATCATTAAGCATATCATAATCAAGAATGGCTTTACCCATTTTTTTATAAATATACCGAAGATGCTCTTTTAAAGGTATTTTTTCTTTGGTTTTCGTGACTCTCATCTAAATTATTTTGTTAAAAAAATGAAGGAAAAAAGATAGTTATTCTTCACTCTATATTTAATCAGGCAAGATTATTCTTTACTTTCACGATCCATATCTTCTAAAACTTTTTGAATATCCTCTTTTGTTTCCGGAATATTCTTAGTCACAATTTCCCAAACAATATCTAAATCTACCCCAAAATACTCATGGATTGTAATATTCCTTAATCCAACCATCTTTTTCCATGGTATATTTTGATACTTCACCTTAATATCTTCAGGCACATTCCCTGCGGCTTCACCAATAATTTCAATCTTACGAATAACCGCGTCCTGCGCCATTTCATTTTTTGCAAAATCTTCACAAGATAAACTTTTTACATACTCTGCGATTTTATTCATCGCGGCCAATATATCTTCGATAAACAACTTATAGTTTCTTTTCATACGTACACCACCTCTTTTAGTATCGCTTTTCGTAATTGAGGTTTTAACGCTTTTTTTGTTACTAAATCTACTTTGAGTCCGATAGCATCTTCCAAAAAGTCTTTTAAATCAATAAATTCCCAGCCTATTGTACCGGAAAATTCGACTAAAAGATCAACATCGCTTTTTTCAGACGCTTCATCATGAATAAAAGAACCGAAAATACCAATATCCTTAACTTTAAACTCCTTTTGTAAATGAGGGATAGATTCCTTCAAAATTCGGGTTATTTCTTCTCTGGTTTTCATTTTTTACACCTTTTCCTTTTTTACTATATACGCCATCTTTACTTTTCCTGATATTATTTTTCTCACTTCATAACATATTTTTCAGCTAAAGATTCAGTTTCTTCATCAATAATCAACTCCTCAAGCTCAATTCTCTTAATTACATCTCGTAATCTTATTGCTATCTCTTGCGAAGCTTTATTGATTTCAACAGTTACTAAATCAGATATAAATATTTCGTATTTATCTTCTTTGATTTCTTCTAAGAAACCGCCGGGTTATCTTATTCTTTTCAATATCTCGCTTATCTAAAGCAAAATTAATAATTGATGTGTCTAAATAAATCTTTAATTTCTTCATAACATTTCTATTATACCTCCTAATCTACCCCCTTTCAAAGTTCTTTTTCTGCATAAAAAGTAGCCTGTCCCCTTTTTCTTTATTATCTCGCGTTTGCTTCTTTACTTCTTTCCGACATAAACTGCTGTAACCCCGCGAAAGATTTAAAATCTCCACTACCCACCGCTTTACCCGCGATATCCTGCACGTTATTATATGCCTGCTCTAACTGAAGTGTAAGTTTATTTATCTGCTCATTTTGCGCTTTTACTGTTTTTTCTAAGGATTCAATTTTCGTGGCAAAAACATTTCGTTCTCCTTCAAAAATCTTTTTAAGCAGATTTTCTTTGTTATTATTATCAACCCGCAAATTGTCGACTGATTCTTTAACCGCCTTATTAACAGCCGTTTCTAATTCTTTAGGAAAACTTAACACCCTTTTACGTAAGTCAATCAATTCATTTTCCCGTTCTTTAATTTCTTTCTCCCTCGCGAACAACTGTTTTTCCATATTTTCTTTTTTCAACTGAATTTCCTTCTCTTGTTTAACTTTATCATCCTCAAATTTATCTTTCGCTATTTTTTGCTCCCGTTTAAATAAATATAAATATTCTTCCTTTTCTCTCTGTCGCCGTTTTTGTTCTTCCGCTTCATATTCTTTAATTTTTCCCTCATATAAGTCCTTATCTTTTTCCCAGTTACTTTTTATTTCATTCATCCGGACGTCCATTTCCTTTTGTTTATTTTCCATTTCTTCCTCAAACGCCTGACGCTTAACAGACTGCGCTTCTATTAAAGCCGAAAGTGTTCGCGCTGACCGCTCAATATCGTATATTTCCTGCAATTCTTTCTCTCTAATTTCAATCGCTTCTTTAAGCTTTACATATTTTACCGCTTCTTCCTCTAATTTATCCGAAAGCTGAATAAGCATTTTACTTATATCAATCTTTAAATCATTTACCCCCTTAACCACACCGTCAGAAAACAAAGAATCAGCTATTTTTACAATCTCAGTTTTTGCTCTTTCTTTAATCTTCTCTTCAGCATTCAACCCTGTTTTTTCTTTCTCCTGAATCTGTTCAAGCAAATCATTATAAACTGACAACATCTCTTGTTTCGTGTTCGCCATAGAAAGTTTTTTTGGTTTACCCAACTTCTCACTCATAATTATTACCTCCTTAAATGAATCTACTCTCAAAGCTAAAGCCCAAGAATAATTAAATTGTAAAAAAATCTCACCTTCAGTTAATTTTTAACAACGCCGTATTATTATAATTATCTAAAACAACATGGTAATCATCTATATGTTTAAACAAGTTTATTTCATTTTTTTATTCTAAAAATTTAAAGATATCCTATAGGAACAGCTAAAACATTATCAGTAAGCCGATAGATTTTATCGCCTCTATAAAAAACAATACCTAATGATATTCGTTTGGTAGTTTTTAATTTCATAAAATCAAATAAACCTCTTAGCGAATTATCAGATAACTTCACGCTAGATTTAATTTCAACAGGGATAATATCTTCCCCTCTTTCCATAATTAAATCCACCTCCGCGCCATTAGCTGTCCGCCAAAAATACATATTACTTTTTCTAACTAAAAAACTATTTTGCTTTGCTATTTCAGACATTACGTAATTCTCAAAAATATTACCGAATGTCCCTTTTCCTTTTAACTCCTTAATAGAAGTATTCCCTAAAAAGTAATTACATAATCCCGTATCCCAACTGTATATTTTTGGAGATTTTATTAATCTTTTACGAATATTTAAATGATACGGTTTTAATATAAAATACTGATAAGACGCTTCCAATATTTGAAAATATTTTTTACAAGTAGGAACAGTAACACCTATATCATTCGCTAAATTTGAAAGATTCAGAATATTACCTACCTGAAAAGCAAGCATTTGATAAAATCTCTGAAAATCACTAATATTCGCGACTTGCGTTAAATCCCGTAAATCTCTTTCAATGTAAGTAGTCCTATAATTCTCAAGCCAATTTATCCGCGATTCGCTATCTTTATACTCAATCAGCTTGGGATACCCACCCCATAATACATGATGAAATATCTCTTCATCATAAATAAATCCGCTCGATTTTATCTTATCCGCCGCTTTTAAAATATCCTTAGACGAAAATAATATTTCTAAAATATTATTCCCATCATACTTTTCACTAATCGAAAAAGGGAATAAATCCAAAACGCCCGCTCTTCCAGCTAATGTCTCAGTTACTTTATTCAACAATTGGAAATTAGCTGAACCAGATAATATAATCTTATATTTTAACCCTTCATCTACACGCCATTTTATTGAGTGAAATAATTCCGGAACTTTTTGCGCTTCATCAATAATAATATTAGACGATATATCTCTAACAAATAAATCCGGATCAGCTTTCACTCTTTCTAAAATACCACGCTGATCGAAACTAACATATTCCCAATTTTCACCTTTAAATAATTGCTTTAAAAGAGTAGACTTACCCGCCTGCCGAGCGCCAGTCAATACCACCACAGGAAACTGCTCTACATATTTCTTTAATTTTCCTTCTATTTGACGATGTATATACTTCATACTCAAAATATTACCGGGTAATTCTAAAATGTCAATTAAAATTTACCTGACTCGCGGAGATAAGAAAACACCTATTACAACCTACTCCACATTATAGGGCTTAACATACCCGGCTAACTCTCTTTTCTTTATCTTTATAAAGTTTGTATCAATAAAACAAGCTATTATATCAAATTTAATAGGAATTCGCGTCTGGCGCATTTGAAAAAGGTTCGACAACACTAAACTATCCACTCCGCCTGATACACCAATAAAAATTTTATCTCCATCGGCAAGCATACCATAATCAGCAATAGCCTTGCCCATCTGTTTATACACATCACGAATCTGACCTTTTAAAGAAATACCTCTCATATCTTTATTTACCCAATGTTCTCCAATTTATCAGATAATATTAAAACATATTGCTTGATAGAAAATAATATATTAATTATGAAAAAAGCAGGGTGGGATTATATCACTCTCTATGGTTGGCTTATCTTTTAAGATATTTTACCATCTCACGATAAAAACTATCCGCGTCTTTTATGCGTTTTACTACATGTTCTTCTTCCGGAGAAAAAGAAACATCATAATCAGCAAGAAACCGGTCATCCTGCTCCTCTCGTAATATATAAGAATACTTTTTATCAATCTTCCCTTCTTTTACCAAATATAACCCAAAAAGTCGTTTTACAGCCTCGTGAGAATCAACTCTGATATTTTCAGCAAGAAGCACCGATTTAGCGGCATGCAAAACCGCGTAATACGCCCGGGAAATAGCATCTTCAAAAAGACCTTCCTCTAAAAGTTTTTTAGCGGCTGCTAAAGATTTTCTGCTCCGTTCAATCTCTTTCTTTATCTCTATTTTATTTCGCTTCATACAAATATCCCTTCTTTTTCCACATTTTCAATAAACTGGAACTTATTTCTTCGAAGATAATCGATATGCGACTTTGCCATAACCTGAATAGATAACTTATATTCAATATCTTCATCCAAAGTATATCCAATTTTACGAATCTTATCACTTTTTTCCCAATTATCCGACGCCGTAACAACTAAAATATCTATATCTGAATCTTTCGCAGCATCTCCTCTGGCTTTTGATCCAAAAATAATCACTTCTATTATCTCTGTAGAAAACTTATTTCTTATTCGATTCTTAAATGCTTTAATAATTTTCTGCTCTTTTATAGTAAGTTTCATTTCTCGTCTCCTGATATTCTCTTTAATTCCAAGACGTCTACATTATAACATTATCAACAAAAATATCGAATAAAAAATTAAACAGCGTGTAATGGGTGAGTAAACGAGGGATTGCCTCCTAATCCTTTATCAATAAAAAAATAAAAAAGTACTGGCGCCCCCTCTTGTTTTATGATATACCATAATTGATGGGAATTACATGGAAAATAAGAGGCCGCGAAATAAAT
>JAHISK010000026.1 GCA_018818105.1 Candidatus Omnitrophota bacterium
TAAAAAAACAGATTTTAATTTACTGTCTGTTGTTCTATTTGGGTCTTTGGCTAAAGGGACCAACTTTAAAAAAAGTGATATTGATCTTTTCATCCTTGTCCCTTCAAAAAATAAGTATGATGAAATTATTGATATGGAATGTGTTGCTTTGTCAAAAGGCTTTGGGGTTGAAATTAACCCTATAGTTTCTGAGCCAACAAATTTATTAACAATGTTGAAAGATAAGGAACATAATGTAGCCAAGGAAATCTTAAAAAATAAAATAATATTGTTTGGCGCGGAGAAATTTTGGGAACTGATATTGGAGATAATAAAATGAGTGATTTGAAGAAAGAAATGCTAAAAATAAAAGTAAAGGGGTATTTTGATAATGGCGATTTAAGGGTGGATTCTACAATTACAGCCTTAGTGAAATATCATGTTGATAAAGCAAGGCATAATATCGAAACAGGTTCTTTACTTATGGAGGTTTCAAAAGATAAAGAAAGCAAGAAAAAACTGAAAGTAAGTGTCGATTATATTGGATATGATTGGACTATAAGCTGTGGGTATTATGCGATGTTTCATGCGGCAACAGCTGCGTTGGCTACGATAGGGATAAAAGCCCAAAGTCATGAAAGTCTTATTGAGGGGTTAGAGTATCATTTTGTTTTGAAAGAAAAAGCTATAGATTCAGAGGACATTGAGAAGATAAAATTCGCGAAGAGACTTGATGAGAAATATGTTAATAGAATGTGGACCACAAAATCTAAAAGGAATACAGCGCAATATAAAGTCGATTCAGTTATTGCTCAAAAAGACGCGGAAAAGATTTATAGAAACGCAATAGATTTTGTTGATACGATAGAGAGTTTAATAAAGGGATTAAAAAAACAGAAGATAACAGGGCTAGACGCTGAAAACTGAATAGTTCCGGGTAGTTCCGGGGACAGCTTGAGCTACCCCGGAATTGGAATTTAAGCTGATGTCTTCGAATAAAGGAACGTGGAACGCGTAAGAGTTTAGAAGTATATCCGTTGTAAATAATGGATTATTGTAAAATTCATGAAAGATAAAATATATTTGAGGTTAAGGAAACTATTTTTCTGGTTATTTTTTACCGCGTTTATTGTTTTAGCTCCGACGCTTGTTTTTTATTCTTTGGGGTATAAATTCAACATCGCCATAAAAAAATTTCAAAAAACAGGGACTGTTTCGGTGAAATGTTTCCCCAAAGAAGTAGAGGTATATCTTGATAACAAAAAGATAAATGATTCCGCGCCATGCACGATTAGAGAGCTTCTGCCGAATACTTATATACTTCGTCTGGAAAAGGAAGATTTTTATTCCTATCGGATTCCCGTTGAGGTGAAATCTTCCGCGATTGCGGAAATCGATGTGATGCTTATGCCTAAACTGCGCAACGTGGAAAAACTGCCCATGGATTTGAATGTTTATAATTTTTTCATCATGGAACGCCTTTTTGGCAAAGCGATTATTATTTTTTCGGATAAAGGTATATATCTTTTGAGTGAAGATTTTGAGAATATTCGTAAACTCGCTGATCTTTCCATAAATAAGTTAGTACTCGGCAATATCATGGGAGTCAGAGAGGAGAAAAATCAGTTTGTGTTCTGGAGTAAAAATAATATTTGGCTGGTAAAGATGCCGAAGTTTCAAGATAATGGGGATACATTGGTTTTAAATAGCTACAGCGCGAAAGAGGTCATTAATAATGTGTTTTTTTGTCTTAAAGGAAGATATCTTATTATTCACGACGGCATGAAAATAATCGCTTTAGATGCAAAAAGTCCGGATATTTCCTTCCCAATCATGGAAACAAGGAGTATAACCGCGGATGTTTTTTACGATTACGATGCGGATGTGTTATATGTTAAGGATAAGATGGTTTCCCGCGATGAATTTTCACTTTTTAAAATAAATTTAATGGAATTGATTCATGAAAGAAAAACCCAGTGAGAGAATTTTTGAGATAATTCCCGGCATGCTAAGCTGGATTATTATTACGGGTATCCTTGTTTTATTTTTTCTGAAGCCGGTGCTCGCGGCTATTTTTTTGATATTATACCTTGTTTTCTGGGTGTGCCGTTTGCTTTATATGAGTTCGCTTATGGTGCTTGCTCATCACCGGATGATTTCCAAAAGAGACGTTGATTGGTTAGCGCTTTGCCGTGGGGTAAAGGCGGATATCTGTCTTGACGATGTTTGGCATGTGGTGCTTTACACTGTGTATAATGAACCGGCTCAGCTTATCGAAGAAAGTCTAACCGCGCTAAAAAATACTATTTATCCTAAAGATAAATTAATCGTGGTTCTTGCCGGCGAGGCGCGGGAAGAGAAGTCTTTTACGAAACTAGAGGGTATAAAAAATAAGTTTGTTGAAGAGGTCAAAGATATTCAGGTTATAATTCATCCTAAAGAAATTAAAGAGGAAATTTTTGGCAAGGGAGCTAACGCCACATTCGCCGCTAAAAAAATAAAGTTATACTTGGCGGAGAAAGGGATTAATTTAGGTAAAGTAATAATTTCTTGCTTTGATGCGGATACTTGTCCAGACAAAAAATATTTTTCCTGCCTGACTTATCACTTTTTAAGCGATCCTAAAAGATATCAGGTAAGTTTTCAGCCATTGCCGATTTATAATAATAATATCTATAAAGTGCCCGCATTTGCCAGAATTATAGAAATGGGTTCAACTTTTTGGCAGTTGATTGAAAGCATGCGCTATGAGAAGTTTATCACTTTTTCTTCGCACAGCATGAGTTTTAGGACGCTGGTTGATGTGGGCTACTGGCCGGTGGATTTAATTTCCGATGATTCTCTGATTTTCTGGAAATGCTTTTTAAAGTTTAAGGGGGATTACCGGACATATCCTTTGGAAGTTCCGGTTTACATGGATATCGCCGTAGGCAGAAATATTTTGTACACGATCGCCGTGCAGTATAAACAAAAACGCAGATGGGCGTGGGGCGTGGAAACATTCGCGTACGCCGGGGTGAGGTTTTTAGATAACAAAGATATTCCCTGGTTAGTAAAAGTTAAGAGATTGTTGCAGTTGCTTGATAATCATATCAATTGGGCGACATGGTCAATTATCATCAGTTTTATAACCCCGGCAGTATTATTTTGGGCAAAAACAATGGAGAGCGATTCCTTGATTTTTTTTAATCTTTCTTATATAAAGAGCGTAATTTTTCATTCTCTGTTTTTTATTCTTCTTTTGTGCGCGTTTATCAGTAAAGAATTTATTCCGCCTCGGCCCAAAGGCGTATCTCCGTTTATTTTTGTCGTTTTCACGTTACAATGGTTGTTTGTGCCTTTTGTTTCCGCTATTTTAGGGTCAATGCCTGCGTTGGACGCTCAGACGCGGTTTATGCTGGGCGGGAAGTTTGTTTTTTATCCCACGCCTAAAAGAAGAGAAGACAAATCGGATTAGGGCCGCTTATACGGATGTCAGTGGAAAGAGGAGTAGACAGGACAAGAGAAGATTGTAATTATAAGTGCGACAAAAAGAGGGTAAAAAAGAGTACCCCATAACGCCAAAACCTGTTATTTTGTAAGGTGATGAAACCAACAAAAAACAGAAGGCGAAAATGGGGCAAAAAGATTGTATCACTAAAAGAGAGAAATATAAACACTTAACAGAAAGAGACAGTAATGGGTGAGTAAACGAGGGATTGCCTCCTAATCCTTTATCAATAAAAAAATAAAAAAGTACTGGCGCCCCCTCTTGTTTTATGATATACCATAATTGATGGGAATTACATGGAAAATAAGAGGCCGCGAAATAAA
>JAHISK010000027.1 GCA_018818105.1 Candidatus Omnitrophota bacterium
TCAGTACTTTTTTGTTTTTTTTAGAGATGATGCATTAAGTTTCGGTAGGAAATCCCATGAAGACTCACCCATTACAACGGAAGTTTTTTATCTCTTGACAGGAGGGGTCATATAGATGTTTAATGGAATACTATGATACAATTGGGTAGCTTGGGAGGGCAAAAAATGTTTTTGTCCTCTTTCTTCTTCTTCTTCTTCTTCTTCTTCTTCTTCGCTAATCTTCTGTAGCTTGCTACAGGGATAAAGAGAGAAGCATAATTCTACGAAGCCACTTGTTCTCCGAAGCCATTCTTGGCGAAGTAGGATATATGCAGGTAGCTTCGAAGAATGAAATTAGTTACCCCGCAGCTTGCTGCGGGAAGAATAGGTATTCCATTTTCACGGATACTTTCGCGTAAAAGCGGACAAAAAAAGGTTGGAGATTATGCCGAATCAAAAAAGAAGAAAAGATGTGCGCAATATCGCGATCGTTGCCCACGTTGACCATGGTAAAACAACGTTGGTTGACGCGCTGCTCAAATATACGGGAGCCTATAAGTTTGAGGAAGGCGAAACAACGATTATGGATTCAAACCCTCTAGAGAAAGAGAGGGGGATTACGATTTTTTCAAAGAACGCCTCTTTTAATTACAAAGGTGTGCAATGCAATGTTGTGGATACGCCTGGGCATGCTGATTTTGGAAGCGAGGTGGAACGTATTCTGGAAATGGTCGATGGTGTGCTTTTGCTTGTTGACGCTGTTGATGGGCCTATGCCTCAGACCAAGTTTGTATTGAAGAAGTCGCTGGAATTGCATTTAAAGCCGATTTTGGTTATCAATAAGATTGATCGACCTAACGCGCGTCCGGATGAAGTTGCTGATATGACCTTTGATCTTTTTTGCGATCTTAACGCCTCCGATGAGCAGCTTGATTTTCCTATAGTCTATGCTTCCGGCCGGGATGGACATGCTACGCTTGACCTTGATGAGCCCAGCGATAATATAAAACCTTTGTTGGATACAATTTTGCGCCGGGTGTTGCCGCCGGTTGCTAATCCGGATTTACCTTTTCAGATGTTAGTGACGATGATTGATCATAATTCTTATTTTGGGCGCATCGCGATTGGGCGTATATTCCATGGGACTATACATGTTAATGACCCAGTAGCGTTGGTAAGGCGTGACGGTACGACTGCGACAGCTAATGTAACTAAGATCATGAAGTACAAGGGATTAATCCCGATAGATGTGACTGAAGCTTGCGCAGGAGATATTATCATGATAACTGGCATCGAGGATGCCGCTATCGGCGAAACAATTGCCAGTGTTGATAACCCTAAAGCGTTGCCTTCTGTTAAGATTGATGAGCCAACAATATCGATGAACTTTTCGCACAATATGAGTCCCCTAGCCGGTAAAGATGGAGGCGTATTCTTAACGTCGCGGGCTATTCGCGAATATCTTGAGCATGAGGCGATGGTAAACGTTGGTATAAAGGTTGAGGAAGTTGATAGAGGTGAGAGATTTAGAGTTTCAGGCAGAGGAGAACTTCATCTGGAGGTTCTTATTGAGACGATGCGCCGTAAAGGGTATGAGTTAGAAGTTTCAAGACCTCAGGTTATTTTAAAGAAGATTGGTGACCAGATTTTAGAACCGGTAGAGGTTGTGGTAATAGAAGTAGATAACGAATATCAGGGCGCGATTATTCAGGCGTTGGGAGAACGTAAGGCGCAGATGAAGGATTTAAAAGTTACAGCGTCTAACAGCATACGGATGGAGTTCACTATTACTTCTAGAGCGTTGTTAGGGTTTAGAAGTGAACTATTGCTGCTGACACGCGGCAGCGGTATCATGTGCCAGAATTTTTTTGAGTTCCAGACGTATAAGGGTGATATGCCGTCAAGGCGCAAAGGAGTTTTGGTTTCCAATAGTAATGGAAAAGTGGTTTCCTTTGCGTTGGCTAACTTACAGGAGCGGGGAGAAATTTTTGTTAAACCGGGAGATGAAGTGTATGAGGGCATGATTGTAGGTTTGAGTAGTAGAGGTAGCGATATAGTTGTTAATCCTCAGAAAGAGAAAAAGTTGACTAACATGCGTTCGGTGGTTAGCGATACGGCAATCCATTTAATCCCTCCTCGTAATATTACGCTTGAATTCGCGCTGGTGTTTATTAATGACGATGAATTGGTTGAAATTACGCCTCTTAATATACGAATTAGGAAAGCGGTGACTAAAGAAATAGACAGAACGCGTGCCGACCGTCAATCTAGGTTTGATGTAAAGTAGAAGAAGAAAATAAGACAGATTGATCTATCCCAGAAATTTTTAAAAAATGAGTGAAGGGCAATTTGATTTTTGCGGAGAATTTAAAGACGCGTTAGAGTTGATGGAAAACTCTAAACATCATATTTTTATTACCGGGAAGGCCGGTTCAGGGAAATCTACTCTTTTACGTTATTTTAAAGATATTACTCGAAAAAATAATATTACATTAGCTCCTACCGGTATCGCCGCGGTAAATGTTGACGGTCAAACTGTTCACTCTTTTTTCAGCCTACCCTTAGGGTTTATTGCGCCGGACCAAGTTAAAAAACTATATCACGATAAAAAAAAGATAATAAGAAATCTTGATGTGCTATTGATTGACGAAGCTTCTATGCTTAGAGCTGATATGTTTGACGCCATTGATTATTCTTTGCGGATTAATAGTGGGAAAAAGAATATTCCTTTTGGCGGAATTAGAATAATTATGTTTGGTGATATTTTTCAACTGCCGCCGATAGTTAAAGGAAGTATGCGGCATATAATGGAAAATTATTATGACGCGCCTTATTTTTTTAACGCGAAAGTAATGAGTGCGATAAATTTAAAATGTATTCAGCTTAATCGGATATATAGACAGAAAGACAACCAGTTTATAGAGCTTCTTGGCAGGATACGGATAAATGAATGTACAGATGAGGATATCGATGTTTTAAATGAAAGGGTAGGTATTGTTGGAGTTGATGATGAATATACTACTTTAACCACAACGAATAATGATGCTGAAAATATAAATAAAAGTTTTTTAAAAAAAATAAAGTCAAAAGAGTATCAGTATGCCGCTAGCGTAACAAAAAACTTTACTTCCAGTTCTTGTCCCACAGAGATGATTTTGTGTTTAAAGAAAGGCGCGAGGGTAATCCTGCTTAATAACGATAAGGAAAAAAGGTGGGTTAATGGAACTATTGCCCAAATAAGAGGGATTACTAATGACTCCGTTAAGATTAGTGTTAATGGGCAGACCTATATATTAGAAAAGTTTGTTTGGGAAAAAATAAGATACACTTTTGATGAGAGCGATCAAGAGATTAAAGAAGAGGTCATTGGATCTTTTAAGCAGTATCCGATAAAATTAGCTTGGGCAATAACAATCCATAAAAGTCAAGGTCAGACCTTTGAGAAGGTGGTTATTGATATTGGTCGGGGAGCATTTAGTCCGGGACAGCTTTATGTCGCTTTAAGTCGGTGCCGGAGTTTAAACGGAGTGATTTTAAAAAGACCTCTTAAAATGAGCGACGTAATTATTGATGATAACCTTCATAGTTTTCAATCTATGATAGTAAAAACAGAAAACAACTGTCTCGGATCTGGAAAACGTGACGGCGCAAGATGATTTAGTCTGTTAGGTTGGACTAGTCCACTATTTTACTTTTCTATTTATATTTCTTTCATTTCTTCGGAAATATCAGTCGATCACGTTAATTGATGTTATAATGCATTTAGCAAAGAAGATGGGTGAAGTGTTTTCTTTTACCCGGAGTCGATCTCGTTGTTAAATTATATTTAAGACATGATTATTTCTAAAAATATCACAAAGTATTTCGCGGGAGTCCAGGTGTTAAAGGATGTTTCATTTGAAATTAACAAAGGTGAAATCGTTGGTTTTTTAGGTCAAAATGGTGCTGGGAAAACTACGATTATGCGTATTTTGACTTCGTATCTTCCTGCTACATCGGGTGAAGTTATCATTGATGGACAAGTTGTATCTAAAAATTCTTTAGCTATTCGTAAGAAAATAGGATATTTGCCTGAAACTCCGCCGCTTTATTCTAATATGACGGTAAGGGATTACCTTAAGTTTGCCGCCCAATTGAAAAATGTTCCCGCGAAACAGCAGCGCGTTCAAATAGATAAAGTAATAGGATTATGTAATCTTGAAAGCGTTCAACGTAAAACCATTGATATTCTTTCGCGTGGGTACAAACAAAGAGTGGGGATTGCTCAAGCTATAATTAATGATCCGCAAGTTCTAATATTGGATGAGCCGACAATTGGGTTAGACCCGGTTCAAATTATTCAAGTGCGTAACCTTATCAAAAGTTTAGAGTATGAAAGAACGGTGATTTTAAGTACGCATATTCTTTCTGAGATTCAGCAGATCGCTCAAAGAGTTTTAATAATCAAATCCGGCGAAATCATCGTTAATGAAACTTTAGGAAACCTTTTAAACGAGGCTGGGGACAATCTTGAAGATGTATTTTTAAGATTACATGCTGCCAAGGAGAATTAATAGATATGAGTAAGATATTTGCTATTGCCGCAAAGGAACTAAAGTCGTATTTTAAATCTCCTATCGCTTATGTCGTTCTGATTGTTACTATTTCGGTTTTTAACATATTCTTTTTTTTGATAATTGACCAAAATCAAGAGGCCAGTCTGCGCGATGTATTTAAAATCATGGAATTTTTGTTTATCTTTATTGTACCGCTTTTAACTATGAAAACGTTCGCCGAGGAGAAGCTTTGCGGTACCATGGAATTTTTAATGACTACTCCTACGACAAACACGGCAATTGTTTTTGGTAAATATTTGGGCAGCCTAATATTTTTCTCTCTGATTATTGGATTAACAACGAGCTACTATTTTATTCTCGAATGGTTTAGCCAACCTGAAGCGTTGGCGATACTGACAGGATATTTAGGTATTTGGTTGGAGGGTGCTTTGTTTATTGCCATTGGTATATTGGCTTCTTCGTTGACAAGGAATCAAATTATCTCCGCGATAAGTTCTTATGTAATCTTATTCTTATTGTATTTTTCAATAAGCTTTATCAAGTATTTCAGCGGCCTTGGGGAAATTTTGATTCGCTATATCGGTATTTGGAGTCATACCGAAAACTTTATCATGGGACTTATTACTATGGCGGATTTGGCATATTACCTGAGTGGTATTTTTATTTGTATCTTATTAACAAGACTTAGTATTGAGAACCGATTATGGCGGTAAAGAAAAAAAATTCAAATCTTCCTTTGCTATTCGCGATGGGGATTCTTTGTCTTTTATATGGACTGGGAGCTTCTTATATCGAAACTCATTTCAGTAGGTCGGCGATTATTATTTCTTTAATCGGCCTAAGTTGTGTTGTGATTTGTTTTTTTGAGGTAAGAAAGTTTACAAAAAAGGCATCGCGAATTTTTCAATGGCGCAAGTATGGGTTTATTGTGTTTGTGGTTGTATCTCTTTTAGCTTTTCTTTTGGGGATTAACTATTTATCGTATCGGTACAATGTTCGTTGGGATTTAACTAAAGCTAAGCAGCATACTTTATCGGAAAGTACTGCCGAAGTTATTAATGATCTTCATCGAGAAGTTAAAATTGTCGCGTTTTATGTAGGGATTCCGCCAAAATATTTAGAAGATTTGTTGAACGAATATGAACGGCGTTCTAATGGAATGATCAAAGCTGAAATCATTGATCCTATATCTCAAATTAGCTATGCCGCTCAATTTGGGAGTGTAATAAGTGGGAAAGAAAGAAAAGTTATAGTCCTTTCCGGTAGTGAGCGCAAGGATATCGATTTTACTAATCAGCCGTTATCTGAGGAGTTTGTAACTAATGCTATTCTCCAAGTGGCAAGAGATAAGCGTATCGCCTATTTCTTAACGGGACATGGAGAATACGATGTTTCTGATGATGGAGATAATGGTTTAAGTATTTTAGCGCGAATACTAAACGCCAATAATGTAGGAGTAAAAACAGTGATGTTGGGAAGAGAACACGATGTTCCCCAAGATTGTGATGTTCTTATCGTTGCCGGTCCCCGAAACCCTCTAACAGAAGAAGATGAAGAGGGCATCACCGCGTACTTAGCTAATGGCGGGGATGCCTTTTTTTTAATTGAAAATACTCCTATTACTACACCGGATAAACAATTAACCCAAGAAGAAAAGCGAAAAAACCCTTCTTTAAATAACATTCTCAATCATTGGGGGATAAAGATTGCCGATGATATTGTTGTAGATTTATCTAATCATATTGGTCAAGAAGTGGGGTGTCCGGCTACCCGTAATTATCCGCCGCACCAAGCGATTATTAAAGATTTGGATTATACTTTTTATGTCCGTCCTCGTTCAATTTCTATTTTAGAAAACCGACGGAAATCAATTAAGGTAGCCCCAGTAGTTTTAACCGCCTCGCAAGAGAGTAGCTGGGGTGAAACTGATAAGTCGCTGCGTGTTAAATTTGATAAAGGGGTAGACACCCCGGGGCCTGTTCCCATCGCGGTTGTTATCTGGGAGCCAAAGGAAGAGAACGAATCTTCTGATACGCGTATCGCTGTTTTTACTGACACCGATTTCTTGTCGAATGCTTTTATTGAGAAATATAGTAATGCCCAGATGGGGATTCACGTTATTAAGTGGGTTTCAAATTTAGAATATAAATTTTTTATTGAACAGAAAGAAATTAAAGTCGAACGCCTTGATTTAACGAGTAAACAAAAGCGAGCGGTAGCTGTTATCCTCTTTGTTATACCTTTTCTTATTGGCGCGGCAGGTCTAATGATTTGGCTTAAACACAAAGATTGAGGTAACTGATGAGCTTATCACAATGGGGTATTTCTATCGATATTTTTGTTCTTTCTTAAATAAGTCGCGATAACATATATAACCCTTTGCGTTGTAAAGAGATGACGAAAATTTCTTTTATGAAGTCTTGATGTCCGGATGGAAAACTTTATCAATCTAACAATTATATCTTTCGCTTTGATTATTATGCTTTTTAATTGTCAATACGGTTTTAGGACTCATATGCGAAATAAAAGAACTATTTTTGTTATTTCTTTATTCAACCTTTGTAAGAAAGAGCCGATATTTTTCTACGCTAATACCTTATGGCTTGCTACAGGGATAAAGAGAGGAGCGTAATCCTACGAAGTCATTTCTGAGTAATTAAAAGATTTTAAACTGTTTTGACAAGTAGTTGTATTTCTCGTATACTATGGTGCTTTATAAGCGGGAATTCTAACTAGCCGATTAAGAGCCGAATCTTAAGTAGGGACTTATAGCGACGGTCATTACGGCATAAACATAAGAGGTTAAAGTGAAAAAAGAGTTTAAACAGAATAGTTCTTTAGTTCCATCTCAAGATGAGTTGGATACAGTATCTCTATTTAATAAAATCCAACAGCAGTTATTTTCTTTGGAAAAGAAAATAGACATCTTAATCAGGAAGTCTTCTGAAAGAACTTTTGAAGGGAAGTCTTTTTCAAAGTATTTGCGGCCAGGCGAGCACTCTTCTCGTTATAGCAAAGGAAAACAAGGAGATAGTACTAGAGAAAGAACCTTTGATAAAGCGATTTGCGCGGATTGTAAAAAAGAATGTGAGGTTCCCTTTCGGCCCAGCGGTGACCGTCCCGTATATTGTAGGGATTGTTTTTCAAAGCATAAGGGCGGCGGCGTGTTAAAATCAAAGTACGATAATAGCTCTAAAGATAGAAATTTTAGTTCAGGGCGTAATTTTGATAAACGGCCAGGTGATGGAACGCGAAGGCCTGCTCAAAGAAATCGGTAGTATAAAAGCAATATCAGAATATAAGGTAAAAGTTTTAAGATTAAGGAATTTGTAAAATTCGACTAGGTATTTTTTCTTTGCCTGCGGCTTAGAAAAATGCGAGTCTTATTGAAGGAGGCCAATCGTATTATGAAGGTATTTACTGTTATATCAATTGTGTTAGTTGTTTTAATCGGTGGGTTTTTGTTTTATCAAGGTATCTTTTCCCCGGTTAAATTAAGAGAGCAGGTTGTTGGAGGGTATTGGCTGGTTTATCAGGGTCACATTGGTCCTTATGAAAAGGTTGGTCCGGTTATTAAAAAAATTTGTCAGAGCTTAAGTGATGATAAGGTCGAAACTAAAGTAAGTTTTGGGCTATACTATGATAACCCCGCGAAAGTAGAAAAATCAAAGTTAAAAAGTGAAGTGGGCGCTATTCTTGATGAAAAATACTACGATAGAATAGATGATTTGCGATCAAAGTATAATATAAAACAAATAAAAAAGAGAAATAGTCTTGTCGCTGAATTTCCCATAAGGAATAATTTATCTTATATGATTGGTCATATGAAAGTTTATCCGGCAATGGAGAAATATTGCAAGGAAAAGAATATCGATATAGAGAGCATAACGAATGGTTTCGGATTAGAAATCTACGATATGAAGAATAAAAAAACCACCTATAGCCTGTCTATTGAGTAAATAGCACACAGGATTCAGAATTCAGGATTCGGTAGAGAGCGCTGAATCCGGACAACGTAATTCTGTGAGAAGATTGTAGAGGAAACACTTGACGAGATATGGCTCATATGTTATATTCTTTAAATTATGTGGACAGTTGTAGAAATAGGTAAAAAACAATATATAGCGAAAAAGGGCGATATTCTAGAGGTAGAACGACTAGAAGGAGAAGATAGTATCGTTTTCGATAAAGTCCTTCTTTTAGTAGATGACCAAAATATCAGCGTGGGTACTCCTTATTTAGAGAATGTGCAAGTCACCGCCGAGATTACATCGGAAAAAAAGAGTAAAAAAGTAAGGGTATTTAAATTTAAGAGAAGGAAAAAGTATCAGAAAGAGCAAGGTCATCGTCAGATAAAAACTCTCCTTAAAATTTCAGATATTGTTACCTCCAAAAAGTGATCGTTGATCAAGTACAATTATATTTAAAATCAGGAAACGGCGGCGAAGGAGCAAACTGTCTAGAGCAGCTTTCTGCCCGTAGAACTATAGGCGGCGGCGGAAACGGCGGCGAAGGAGGCGACATTATTTTTAATGTTGACCAGCATCTTTATGATTTAAGCAAGTTTGGAATGAAGAAACGATATATCGCTGAAAACGGCGTTAGAGGAAAAGAACATAATAAATACGGAAAAAATGCCAAAAGTTTATGGTTGGGAGTTCCCCGGGGGACAATTATAAAAGATTTATCCGGAAAGATTATTACAGATTTAGTAGAATATAAAAAAGATTTTTTAATATGTAAAGGCGGCAGAGGTGGAGAAGGTAACCATCGCCGCGGCTATGTTATTCCTGCCCAAGAAGGAGTATCTAAAGATATCATTTTAGATTACCGTATTTTTAATGATGTCGCGATTATAGGTTTTCCTAACAGCGGTAAAACATCTCTTTTTAACGCTCTAACACATAAGTCTTATAAAGTAGCTTCCTATCCTTTTACCACGGGTTCGTGTGTGTGGGGTAATTTTTTTGATGAAGATTATAGAGACATAAGCATTTTAGATACTCCCCCGGTAAAGAAAGATACAATAGATAAAGAACGGCAGGCGAGGTTTCTTAAACAGCTTTATCGTAGCAAAGTTATTCTTTGCTTGAGTGATAATGAGGATGAGGCACGGGGTGAGTTTGACGCGTTGAGAGGAATTATAAAAGATTTTGATGGCGAAATAATAAAAAATAAAAAAATTTTTTACTTGTTGACAAAAATTGATAGAATAGATAATACAAATAAAATAAACGGTGGTGACGATGTCTTCGCTGTTTCTGTAGATAAAGGTATTGGATTAGAGGAATTGAAGAAGAAGATAAAAGAGTGTTTAAACAAGTAAAAGATATGAAGACAATAGTTGTAAAACTTGGTAGTAGTGTGATTGCCCCTGAGGGGATTTTAAACCCTTCTAGAATAACGAGATTGGTTAAAGATTTTTTGGCTGTTGAAGATAAAGGGTATAAGGTTGTATTGGTGAGTTCCGGGGCTATCGCGTGTGGGGTAAATAAATTAGGACATAAAAGAAGGCCTCAGGATATGCATTCGTTGATGGCGCTGGCATCGTTGGGCCAAATTATGTTAATGGATTTATATGCTCAGAAGTTTAAGAGGTATGATAAACTTTGCGCTCAAATTCTTCTTACCTGGGATGATTTTGATAATAGGAAAAGATTTTTAAATGCCAGGTATACGATAAATAAATTGTTGGATATGGGAATTGTTCCTATTATTAATGAGAATGACGCTGTTTCCTGTGACGAAATTAGGTTTGGAGAAAATGACCGGTTAGCGGCGTTGGTCGCTGATTTAATTTCCGCGCGGATGCTAGTGCTTCTTTCTGATGTCGAAGGATTAATGGATGGCGATAAAGTTTTAAGAGAAGTAGATCAAATAGATTCTAAAATTTTTCGGTTAGTAAAAAAAAGCGGCAGCGCTTTTACTGCTGGAGGTATGGTTAGTAAGTTAGAAGCCGCTGGAATTGCTACGTCAGCAGGGATAAAAACTGTGATTGCCAGTGGGCAAAAGAAAAATGTTGTTTGTTGTGTGGCTCAAGGCAAAGAGGCAGGTACGGTATTTTGGCCTTTAAAGAAAGTGGACAGGGCGCGTAAGCGGTGGATTGCTTTTGGGAAAAAGATAAAAGGTAAAGTGTATATTGATGATGGAGCAAAAGAAGCAATCTTAAAAAAAGGTAAAAGCTTATTAAGTGTAGGAATAGTAAAAGTCGATGGCGAGTTTAAGGAGAAGGATGCTGTAGGAATTTTAGATAAAGACGGAGTTTCTTGTGGTCGTGGTATTATTAATTATTCCTGTCAGGAGTTAATAGGTTTAGCTGGTAAAAAGCTGGATAAGGAAGTTGTTCATAGGGATAACTTTGTTGCTAGCGTTTAGCGGATAGCGCATAGGTAGAAGGCGTAAATAAATTTGGGATAAAAATTTATATTTTCTAACCGCTCTACGCTAGCCGCTATTTATAGAGGATGAGTATGCAAAAGTATGTTAAGCGAATAGTAAAACAAGCTAGAGCGGCCAGTTTCTTATTATCTTGCGTTAGCGATGAGGTTAAGGATCTCGCTTTGTTCAAGATGGCAGATTATCTTTTGAATAATAAGGAGTACATTTTTAAAGAAAACAAGAAAGATTTGGTGCGGGCCGCGCGCGATAAACTGAAAAAAAGTTTCATTGATAGGTTAGAGTTAAATGAGAGGCGGTTGCAAGAAATGAGTGAATCTTTAAGGGAGGTAGCTCGTCTTTCTTCTCCAGTTGGTAAAGTTATAAGCCAGTGGCAGAGCCGGGCGAATTTTTCTATTCAAAAAGTAAGAGTTCCTATAGGGGTAATTCTTATGATTTATGAAGCGCGGCCTAATGTTACCAGTGATAGTATAGGGTTATTGTTTAAGTCTTCCAATGTTGCTATTTTAAGAGGCGGGGCGGCCGCGATGAATTCAAACAAAGCTATTGTTAAGGTGTTAAAACAAGCGGTTAAAGATAGCGGTATAAGTTTTGATCCGTTTTTTTTGATTGATAAAGGGGACCACAAAGTAGTTGATTTATTGCTTAGCGAGGATGAATGTATAGATTTAGTTATTCCCAGAGGAGGCGAGGCGTTAATAAAAAAAGTTGTAAAAAAATCACGCATTCCTGTAATAAAGCATTATAAAGGAGTATGCCATATTTTTGTCGATAAGTATCTAGATATGGATAAGGCGGTAAAAATATGTGTTAACGCTAAGGTTCAGAGACCGGCGGTGTGTAACGCTGTAGAAACTATTCTTGTGCATAAAGATGTGGCAAATGACTTTTTGCCGAAACTAAAAAAAGAGTTAGATAAATACGGGGTGGAAGTAAGGGCTGACCATGCTTCGAGAAAAATCTTAAAAGGAGTAAAAAAGGCCGTAGAAAAAGATTGGGGTATGGAGTATTTAGATTTGATAGTGTCTCTTAAGATTGTTGAAAATTTAGATGAAGCAATTACTCATATAAACCGTTATGGCTCAAAGCATACGGATGGTATCATTACAACAAATAGTGATAATAGCCACGCCTTTGTTAAAGAAGTAGATTCGGCTTGTTGCTTTGTTAATATTTCAACGCGGTTCAGCGACGGGCATCAGTTTGGGTTAGGCGCTGAAATAGGTATTTCTACGGATAAACTTCATGCTCGCGGGCCGATGGGATTAGAAGAGCTGACGACATATAAATATGTGGCTTATGGCGATGGGCAGATTAGGGAATAAACAGGCAAAACTATAATAAACAATAATACAATAAACAAATTACAAACAATTTACAATATACAAGTAAAGAAAAATACAATGAATAATGAGTAAGTCATATGATTTAGAAACGAGAACATTAGAGTTTGCTAAAGAAATAATTAATTTATGCAAAAAAATAAAACAAGATGCAATTAATTGTAAGTTAATTAATCAATTAGTAGCCGCATCAGGGTCTGTAGGCGCAAATTATAGAGAGGGGAATGAAAAGTTAAGCAAAAAAGATTTTATTTATAGATTAAAAATTACAAGGAAAGAATGCGAGGAAAATACTTATTGGTTAGAATTGATAAAAGAAGCAAATCTCAAGTTATCGGAAGAAATCAATATAATTATTAAAGAATCTAAAGAATTAAGGAATATATTTACATCAATTATTGAAAAAACGAAATAATTTTTTTGTTTGTATATTTGAATTTGTGTATTGGTTGTAATTTGGAATTTGTGTATTGTAGATTATACTATATGAAAGGAATAATATGAGAATAGGTATTTTAGGGGGGACATTTAATCCTCCACATTTAGGTCATCTAATTTTAGCTCAGGATATTTTAGGGAAGCTAAATTTGGATACGATTTTTTTTGTGCCGACCAATATTTCTCCCCATAAAGAAAGAGATGAAGTTGGTTCAAAATATAGGCTTAATATGTTGGCATTAGCGATTGAAGGGCAGAGGCAGTTTCAAATAAAAGATTTAGAACTTCGCCGCGGTGGAGTTTCTTATACTGTAGATACTATTCACGCGTTAAGAGAAGAGTATTCTAATGATGAGCTATTTCTTATTGTCGGGTCAGATTTAGCTCAGGACATAAATAGTTGGAAAGATTATCAGGGATTAAAAAAGAACGTAAAAATAGTTGTGGCTCAACGTTGTGATACACCGGCAGAAAAGAAAGATGATTTTATTTTTGTTGATATTATTCAGATAGGTATTTCTTCGTCAAAAATAAGGAAGATGATTAAAAAGGGGATGAAAATAAAGAATTTAGTTAGAGATGAGGTTCTAGAATATATAGAGAATAATAATCTGTATAGAAAGGAGTAATGAACAATGATTAAGTTTGGTACAGACGGATGGCGGGCAGTTATAGCTAAAGATTATACTTTTGATAACGTGAAAATTCTTTCACAGGCAATAGCCGATTATCTTAAAAAAGAGAAGCGATCCCAGAAAAAAATTGTCATAGGATATGACACTAGATTTTTATCTGATGAGTTTGCGATAACAGTTGCCTGTGTTTTGGCGGCAAACGGTGTCAAGGTGGTTTTGGCTGATAGCTGTGTTCCGACTCCGGTGGTTAGTTTTCACGCGAAATACAATAAGTATGATTTAGGTGTTATGATTACGGCTTCTCATAATCCCGCGCCTTTCAATGGATTAAAAATTAAAACTAAGGAAGGTGGGTCTGCTGACAAGGTTATTACAGATGAGGTGGAGGCACTTATTGGTAAAAATAAATGCGGATGGTTAGAAATAGAAAAAGCCAAAGAAAAAAAGTTAGTTGAGATTAAAGATTTATCAGCTGAGTATATTCGTTTCTTAAAAGGATTCGTTGATTTAAAAATAATCAAAAAGCGTAAGGTGAAAGTTCTTTTGGATTTAATGTATGGATCGGGAGGCGATTTTGTGGAAAAAATTTTGGGAAAAAGTAATGTTAAGATAGATTATCTGCATAGAGAAAAGAACCCTTCTTTTGGCGGCACAAATCCTGAGCCAGTAGAAAATAATTTAGGGGAGCTTATCAAAAAAGTTAAGAAGGATAAATATGATTTAGGAATAGCTTTAGATGGAGATGCCGATCGGATAGCTATGGTAGATAACAGAGGTAATTATATTAACGCGCAAGTGTTGCTGCCTCTTTTAGGAATTCATATGGTTAAAAATCGAAAGGCAAGCGGCGGTATAGGTAAAACTGTTGTAGGCAGTAACCTGATTGACACGGTTGCTCTTTCTTTAGGAGTCGCGTGTTATGAAACACCGGTAGGATTTAAATATTTATCAAGATTGTTTAAGGAAAACCTTATTTGTATTGGCGGTGAAGAAGCCGGTGGTATTGGATATAAAGGATATATACCGGAAAGAGACGGGTCTCTTTCATTTTTGCTTCTGTTAGAGATGATTGCTTATGAGGGAAAAAGCTTTGAACAACTGTTGTTAAATCTATATAAAAAGTATGGTAAATGGTATTATTGTCGCGGCTCTATATCGGTAAAAAGTGTAAAAAATGGTTTAGAAAATTTGAAGTTGCCGGTAGATTTGTATGGTAATAAAATAGAAAGGGTTAATAATTTAGATGGGATAAAGTTAATTACAAAAAACAACTGGCTTATGTTTCGTAAATCTGGAACAGAGCCGATTGTGAGGGTGTACGCGGAAAGCAAGTCTTTGAAAGAGGCTCAAAAATTGGTTTCGCTGGGTAAACAGATGATTTATGATTTATAGAATAGGTAGGTTTATCTGTTGGATCATTCTAAAAGTTTTTTTTAAGATTCAGGTGAAAGGGAGGGATGTTCTTCCTTATAAACAGCCGTTTATTTTAGCGTCCAATCATATAAGTCATTTAGATCCGGTAGTTTTAGGAGTGGCTAACCCTCCTTTTTTAGGTTATTTAGGAAAAGAGGAATTATTTAAGCACAAACTGTTGGGTTCTTTTTTTAAGTGTGTTGGTGTTATTCCTTTAGAAAGAGGAAAGTCTGATATTAAAGCGATGCGGACGGCGCTGAAAGTGTTAAAGGAAAAGCCGCTAGTTATTTTCCCGCAAGGCTCCAGAAGCGATGATTTTGATAAGTTTAAAACAGGAGTAGGATTTCTTTATCGCAGATCAGGCGCGCCTATTATTGTGGCTAAGATTAGAGGGACAGATAAGATTCTTGCCAAAGGAAGTAAATGGCCTAAGCTCGGTAAGATAAGAGTTGTTTTTGGTAAAGTTGAAGGAATAAGCCCCAAAGACGACTATGATGATATTGCTAAGAAAGTCGTGGAGAAAATAAGAAGTTTATAAAGATAGATACTTATTGAAATTAGCTCACTACGTTCGTGAAACTCATAGAAATTCATTGTTTTAATCTTTTACAATAAATTTCAATAAGTTTCTATCAATATCAATTAGTATCACGACCGAAGGGAGTAAGTATCTATAAACAATATAAAGTAGAAGGTAATGGGTGAGTAAACGAGGGATTGCCTCCTAATCCTTTATCAATAAAAAAATAAAAAAGTACTGGCGCCCCCTCTTGTTTTATGATATACCATAATTGATGGGAATTACATGGAAAATAAGAGGCCGCGAAATAAA
>JAHISK010000003.1 GCA_018818105.1 Candidatus Omnitrophota bacterium
ATTTTTGTTTGCTTGAGCGGAGCTTGTAAAAAACTCAAGCTAAAGCAAGCCAATAGGTTACGTAAATACGGCAACACACTTTGTTTTGTGGCTAATGTCACAAAATTAGCCATAAATACCACATTAATTAAGAAAGAACCATCTTTTCTAAAGCCGGATAGCTGCTTCATTTACTGCCAGCCACTGTTTACATTGTTTATAATGAGGGAGTATATTAGAAACTGTTTTCCAGAAGTTTGGTGAATGGTTAGGGTGAACTAAGTGGCATAACTCGTGAACAATAACATAATCAATTATATTAAGCGGAGCCATTATAAGGTTCCAGGTAAGACTCACTACCCCTTTTTTAGAGCAGTTTCCCCAGCTTTTTGTTAAAGTTCGTATTTTTAAGTCTATAATATTTACGCCTATGATTTTTTCATAATTAGAAACTCGTTCTATGAAATTTTTGTAAGCAGCGGCTTTATACCATTGAACCAATTTTTTTGATATATAGTTTTTGTGCTTTTTACATCTTGGTGGAATAGCTACTAAAAGTTGAGCATCTTTAAGAATGAATTCTCCTTTGTCTTTCTTTCTTAAGATAAGGGGGTATTCTTGTCCTAGATACAGAAATTTTTCTCCTTCGGTAAAGTTTTTTGGGATGTAGGATTTTTTTATTTGGCGGTTAAAGTGAATGGTTTTATTGATCCAAGGAGATTTTCTGTTAAGAAAGTTTTCAATGTGTTTTTTTGCCAGTCGCATAGACGCTTTAACTGTAATGCTATTATTACTAGATATTGTTATGCATAAGGTCTTTCTCTTCTGTTGTCGTATAAGAGTGTATGTGAAATCAGTCATTTAATTTAGCGCTTGCTCGTAAAAACAAAAATAGTCACAAATAGAAAAGTTTCCTTAATGGGGTAGGAAAGTGTTTTATACTTTCCTATCCACTAAAAATCTAAATAATTATCCCCAAAGATATTTTTTTCCTACTCCATATCTTTTAATGATTCCTGAATAAGAGGTAAAATAGATGTTATTTCCTCTTTTGAAAGCCGGCCTAATTTAGCGAACCTAAATTCTCCCGCGGCGGTTTTATTTTCTCTGGTTATTTGCAACTTTTTAGGTCCGTTATTATAAGAGTAGACACTGACCGTTAATCGTTCCGCGGCGGTTTCCCACGATTTAGTAAACAAACAATCATCTAAACTACGGTCGTACGGCATTTGAAACCTCCTTCTTTTAACTATGAACTATCTATTATGAACTACAAACTTTCATTATATATTATCTAATATATTATAGATGTTTGTCAATAATAGATATTCGTTTTTTATATATATCATTAATCTTCCTTTTTACTCGGTTTATGGTTGTTTTATCGTTTTTGCTGATAAAAGATTTCTTGGAGAAGTCAGTTAGTATGAGGTAGCAAATAAAAGAGATTATTGCTATAGTTAGTAAAAGTCCGAGTATAGAAAGAAATCCTTTTTTTTTCGGCATCTTTAAAATAGTTATAGGTTTTAGGTATATAGAATACAAAAGATAAAAATTCAAGATAATTAAGGCGCTGTTGCGAAATAACGTTTTCTGTCATTCCCGCGAAAGCGGGAATCCAGAATCCATTGATTCCATTAATGTTTTGGATCCCCGCTTTCGCGGGGATGACACTTTTGGGGTATTTCGCAACAGCGCCATTAAATGTTTTAGTTTAAAAAAATATTTTGTTTCTAAAAACTTAGAACTTATAATTTAGTATAAACAGTTATTAGGGTTTTTATGGCTTCTCTTATTGCCGTAAAATTTTTTTCGTCTAACCATGTTTTTTTAAATATGCTTGCTCCGAAAGCAAAGGCGTCAGCTTTGCATTTGTGAAATGATGGTAGACTTTCCGCGGTAATTCCTCCGCAGGCAAGTAATTTTATTTTTTCAAATGGTCCTTTTATTTCCTTGAAATAATCCGATCCAAAAAATTTCGCGGGAAAAACCTTTATCATTGTTGCCCCTTTTTGCCAGGCATTATATATTTCTTGAGGAGTTAATGCTCCGGGAAATACGGGAATATTATTTTTTACGCAGTAATTCACTATATCAGGTATCAGCGTAGGACTGACAATAAATGTCGCTTTCGCATCGAGGGCTTTGTGTAAATTTTCCATAGATACAACAGTTCCCGCGCCAATGGTAAGTCGGCCGGCAGCTGTTTTTACGGCTGTTTGTATAATTTGTTCTGCTTCGTGAGTATTCATTGTGATTTCTAAAGTTTTTAGCCCGGCAGAAATTACCGTTTCAATTAAAGGAATAATAGTGGTTTTATCAACACCTCGCAAAATCCCCATAATTGGCAATTTGTTAAATTCAGTTATGTTCATATTTAGTTCATAGTTGGTAGTTCATCGTTCGTAGAAGGAAATTAAAAATTAGTTCGTAATTCGTAAAAATATCTTTCTATGAACTACGAACTCATAACTCTGAACTATTTTAGTCTATCTCCTGCCCTGTTATGCTGTTATAGAACTTCCGGTAATTTTCTTTATCAGTACTGTTTCGTAAAGCCATTGCTGCTCTAGGATGTTCATTCATCATTCCCGCTATAGCGTAGGGTATAATATAACCCCACTCCAGTTTAGATCTTAAGGGAATCATTTCTTTAGATATTAAATCTAAGATTGGGCGTATATCGAATTTCGGATTTTTAAGAAATCCAATCAGTAATTCTAATGGACAATTTCCCGCGGCACGGCCGATGCCATAGACTGTACCGTCAAGATAGTTAGCATTATGTATAATTGATTCAATAGTATTGCTAAAAGCAAGCTGTTGATTATTATGACCGTGAAACCCTACTTCTTTTGTTTTTATAATACTTTTAAATAGTTTAACTAATCGTTCTGTGGTTTCTTGGTATAGCGCGCCAAAACTGTCTACAATATACACTACGTTAGAGCGGCTTTCTTTTTCTATTTGGTATAGCGCCTCTAATAGCTCTGGCCCTTGGTCTCGTGATATCGCCATAATGTTAATACAGGTTTCATAGCCCTTATCAGCAAAATGATTTACCATAAATATTGCTTTATCCACATCTTTAACATAAGCGGCGACTCGGATCATATCTACGGGGCTTTCTTTAGCGGATTTTACATCATTAAGGTCTACTCTGCCAACATCAACCATTACCGATATTTTTGTCTTAGTATCTATTTCGTCAGTTATTTTTTTTATGTCTTCGTCATCACAGAATTTCCAGGCGCCGAATTCTTTAGAAGAAAAGAGATTTTTTGAATTTTTATATCCTATTTCCATGTAGTCAACGCCTGATTCAGATATTGCTTTATAGACTTGACGAACAAAACGATGGTCAAAATTATGATTGTTAATAAGCCCTCCGTCGCGAATGGTACAATCCATTACTTTAATTTGCTCTCTGAACATATATCCTCCTTTTGTTTGTAAACGTCTGTTAAGAAAGGGTTTATTGGCAAGCGATCAAAGAGTTTCAATTATTGCCATTAACTTAGTTAAATCAATAGGTTTTGAGATGTAATCAATAATACCTAATTCCTTTATTTTTTCTTTTGTTGAGTAAATAGTGTTATCTACTATGCCTGACATAAAATATACTTTTGCTCCAAAATCTATTTCTTGTATTTTCTTTAAAACTTCTACTCCGTGTAAATCCGGAAGCATTATATCTAAGAAAACGCAGTGAGGTTTATTCTTTTTGTAAAGATCAATAGCTTCTCCTCCAGTGTAGGCGATCAAAGCTTTTTTCCCTTTTCGCTCGATGAGATTACCTAACATATTTATCATGTTAGTTTCATCGTCAACCAATAGAATAGTTTTTTTATTTTTCATACATATTCAATGATTTATTTTGGCGTAGTTAGGGGTTGTTCCCGGTCTATGTTTTTATCTATTTCTGGTACTTTTAAATTTTTATTTTTTCCCTTCATTTGGGCTTTATGAATTCTCATTGCGCCTTTTTTCATTGTATTGTGTCCTTCTTCGAGCATTAGGTTTCCTTGATTAATCTGACCCTGATCATTAACTTGCTGGCCTTGGGATATTAAAAGTTGGCCTTCCCTGCTTAATTCTTCGCCTTTAGTCATCATCATTTTTCCTAAAGTTTTTTCCATTTGTAAGATTTCCATTTTCCATTGAGGTAACGGCGTGTTTTTGGTAACCGTGGGGTTTATTTTTTGTATTGTCTCTTGGGAAGCAGGGAGCGCGGAAGATAAGCCGAAAAAAATGGTTATAATAAATACACAAATAGATACGTATAATTGACGCATAATATAAACTCCTTTAGTAATAGGTCTATCTAAAATATAAACCCTAAGTTAATTATTTCTACAAAATTATTTTATCTTCTGATCTTGGTGTGTCAAGACAAATTAGGGTATAAAAAAAGGGCCGATAAGGGCCCTTTATACATTGTTTTTCGAGCTTTTGCGCCCGGCAACCCAGCCACCATAGTAACCGTTAAAGGGGAGGTGTAGTCCCGGTAATGGCTTACCGTAGGTCTGTGGCTTTGCCACGTGAATTGAATCACGTGGTTCCGTATCTCCCCATTATCGGGAAAATACGAAACGCCTCCGTCTTTCGACGGATTTGCCCTTATCGGCACTTTAAGTATATAACATTTTCTACCTGGATTTCAAGTAAATATAGATAATATTCTATATTAAAATTAAGTCGTTTCGAATGTGGGTGATTGAGATGGTGGTACAGGTTGTGAGCCCTTTAGTTGATGAAGGGTATCTTTGGCTATTTGTCCAGTGGGTTCAGAAAGTGATTTTATTAAAGATATAACTGCTAAGTCAGCTTGAGGACCTTGCGTTTCAATGAATATCGTTTCTGAGTTTTGACAATTCAGGTTAAGTATCGTAATAATACTTTTCGCATCTACTTTTAGAGGCGGTTTTATTAGGTATGTTTTTGTGTCAGTAAACAGGTTTGCGATTTGGACGAAAACAGCCGCTTTCCTTTCAGTAAGAGAGTACTTAATTTTTACAGGTACCTTTAGAGATTTAAAAGGTTCCTTCAATAAATTCATCGATAAAATATTATACCTCTAAACTCAATATTTCTGCAATAGTTTTTTTGTTTTTGTTATTTGATAAACCCTTGAGCCATATGTAAAAGTGTGATATACTATTGTGTATGTTAGCAGATAAGATTTATCAAGATTATATTGATGCGTTAAGGGCAAAAAATAAGCATAAGGTTGGATTTTTAAGTTTTGTCAGAGCTGACCTTAAAAATTATTCCATCGAGGTTAAAAAAGACAGACTTGATGATGCCGAAGTTATTAGCGTTTTAAAAAAGCAAAAAAAACGACTTGAGGATTCAAAAGAAAGTATTCTTTCTTCCGGACGTCAAGATTTGCTAAAAGAAATAGAAACAGAATTAGTTATTATAAGTGAGTATTTGCCTAACCCAATTGATGATAATCAGTTAACAAGTATCATAGATGAAGTTATAAAGACCAGCGGCGCTGTTTCTATGAAAGATATGGGGCGTGTTATGAAGGCTGTTGTTGATAAAGTTGGCGCTGCTGCTGACAACCGCAAAATTAGCACAATCGTTAAAGAAAAACTTTCCGCCAAGTAAACCGATTAACTACAGAATTAAAGCTCAAAATTAAAATTTCAAATAACTGCTAAATTCAAACCTTTCAAATTTTTAATTTTAATCAGTATGTGAAATTAGGATTACAGTCCATTAAATGTTTTCGGTAGGCTTTTCTTGCTGTCGTTTTTCCACGCAACTTTTAATGAGATCGAGATTTTCTTGAGTTAACTGCTGAAATTCTATTCCTGTGCAGAAATAAGTAATGGCTTCGTCTTCTAGCATAGTATTTTCTTTTGTTTTTATCCAGGCAATTTTACCTTTACATGAAATCGGCGCGTTTTTAATGAAAATTTCCATATCAACAACGGATGCGATGTCTAGATTTTCTTTAATGACAATATTTAATCCTCCCTCACTGATGTCTTCTGTATAGGTAGAAATCATATTTTTTTTGTCAGGGTAGATATTTATAGTATAAGGAAACTTAAATCTTATAAATCGCCGATTGTTTATATTTTGATTCATTTTTTCTCCTGGTATAATTATCAGATATAGTTTTTTAGATAATTATACCTGATTACAGTGATTATTTTAGATTACACAGATTATCCCATTATACTTTATAAATGCAATAAATTTCTTGTCTTAATCGCTGTAATCTTCTTTTTAATCTTTGTAATCGAGACATCCATGATCTTTATAGGATGTCTTGTTTTAACTGTTTAATTGTATAATTTGTTATTCCCGAGGGATATGAATTAGATGTTTTTCGACAAATGCTATAATTTGTACTTGCATTTTTGATGAAAGATTATAAAATTCTAAGCCCATACCAGGAGATTCTAAAGGTTGAATTTCTTCATCAGCTACCCACACTACTTTCGTTTCAACTTCTAAAATTCCTGGTTTTGGAAAAAGATGAAGCAGGGTAGATAATGTTTGGCCAATAGGAAATATTTTATCCGCAATCATAAATATACCTATAGCGCTTAAATTAAATATTTTCCCTTTATAAAAAGTATCTGATGATGATATAGGTTTATATTCTATATCACTTCGTAAGTCTACTCTTTTAAATCTGCGGCGTAATTGCTGCTTTAATATTTTAGATATATTTTTTTCTTCTTTAAATTGGAGTATAGCTTCTTCTTCGCTATTATAGCATTCAAATACATTATTTAATCCTACAACAGCAAACAAATTTTTTACGTGAACAGGAACATTGTAAATTTTCATTCTGCCGTTTTGATTTAGTACGTTTTTATAGGCTACGGCAATTACAGATATTCCTACATAATCAACTAAATTTACGCCTTCAAAGTTGCATAGTATATCTTTTGATTTATTAATGAGTGCCCACCCGATAGTTTCTACTAAGTCAGACGCGTTTATATTGATATTCCCTTCTAAATCAATAATAGCGATGCCCTCGTTTTCTCTAACGGTTATTTTCATAAGAATAAGGTTATAAAAAAAGTTAATAAACAATAATATCCAAAATTATGAAACTTGACTTTTATTAGAGCTTTTTTAATGATTTTTAAAGCAAAGAGACCTGATAAAACCGCAACGATAAAACTTATGATGATATTAGTGGTCCCGATATTTACGGATAGGATTTCTTTGCCTTCGACTAAAAAAGCTCCTAAGATAATTGGTATTGCCATGATAAATGAAAATGAGAACGCTTCTTTCGCGTCAAATCCCCGCTTGAGGAGACCGATTATGGTTATCCCGGATCGAGATATTCCAGGGAAAATTGCCAGACCTTGAAGTATTCCTAGAATAATAGAATCTTTAAATGAAAGCGCTTGGAGAGTTCTTTTACAGGAACGGTTTTTCGCGCTTAAGAGAATAATTCCGTTTATAAAGAAACAAAAAGCGATTAAATATTTAAAAACAAAAAATCCAGTAAAGAAATGTTTAATAATTAATCCCAAAGACGCGCTGATAAGAGTAATTATCCCAATATGAAGTAATATCTTCTTATTACAGAATAGTTCTTTTAGCTGATTATGGAAAAATAGGATGATAGCTAAAAGAGTAGCTAGGTGTAGAATAACAAAAAACGGAAGAAGATTACCGTTAATCCCTAATATCTTTTGAAAAAGGTAAAGGTGGCCGGAACTGCTTATCGGTAAAAATTCTGTTAATCCTTGAATGATACCGAAGAATAAAAACTGCATGTAAGATTATCCTTTCATAAGAAGCCAAACTAAGAAAATTAGTATAGTACTGCCTATAAGCATTACAAGATATTCAATGATCCCAATTTTTTTATTATCTTTTGGTTTAGCTGGTTTTTGAGGTATTTTTGCTTCTTCTTGAAGGACTGCTGCTATTTTTTCTTCTATGTTGGGTTCTTGCTGGTTTTCTTCTATGTTTTTTTCTATGATTTCTTCTTTTTTATTTTCTTCTTCTAATTCTAACGGAATATCTTCTTGTGGGATGTCTTGTTCGGATACTATTTGTATCTCTTGATCATTTTTTTGTGTAGTTGTTGTTTGAGGATGTTCAATGTTTTCTTTAAAGGTTTCCTCTTTATCCAGGAAGGTAGAGAGGTATTTTCTGCAGCCGTTGCAGACGCAGAGGTGCTCTTCTACTTTTTTGATTTCTTCCGGAGGCGCGAGATGTTTTATGTAAGCGGGAATTAGTTTTTTTATTTCTTCACAACTCATAATAAAAAAGACAACGTTTTACTTTGTTGTATTTTATCCGGCTATCTTTTTAATACCTCTACGGTGGTAATGATGTTGTTAGCTTTTTTTCTTTTTCTTTTCTATTTGTCGTCGTTTTTGCGACGGCTTAGTGTAATATTGCCGTTCTTTAAATTTTTTAATGATGCCTTCTTTTTTACACTGAAATTTGAACTTTTTCAGCATTTTTTCAAAATCATCACTTCTGTCTATTCTTACTTCTGCCATATTGACCTCCTATTAAGCACCACATTGTATCATATATAAAGGATATGACAAGGGAATAATTCAAATTATAGTAATGGGTGAGTAAACGAGGGATTGCCTCCTAATCCTTTATCAATAAAAAAATAAAAAAGTACTGGCGCCCCCTCTTGTTTTATGATATACCATAATTGATGGGAATTACATGGAAAATAAGAGGCCGCGAAATAAATG
>JAHISK010000028.1 GCA_018818105.1 Candidatus Omnitrophota bacterium
ATTAGCTCAGTTATGTTTAAGCATGCTCAAGTCTGGTGATGTCTATCGCCCTGAACGTGTTTTTATGCCGGCTTAATTATCAATGAACGCTCTTTGAAAATTCGTCTTTTTTTATCTTGACTCCTTATAGGATGTCTTATTTCAAACCGTAATAACTAATATTATTATCAGCTATCTTTTGTACCTTTGCTAACTCTTCTTCATTTTTAAGAAGATGCTTAAATCTATTCTGTGTTACTAGATAATCTTTTACAGGTTTTACCGCGGCTAATTTCATTCGGTTACTTAATTGACCATTCTCATACTCAACTATAGGATACAGCCCACTCTGCACAGCTAACCGTGCTATCTCAATAGTAAGCGCTGGGTCTGATCCCCATCCTAAAGGACAAGGAACATGAATCATTAAAAACTTCGATCCGCGGATACTTAACGCTTTTTTTACTTTCTTTTCAACATCCTGCGGATACCCTACTGAAGCAGATGCCGCGTAAGGAATATGATGCGCCGCGCAAATTTCGACTAATGGTTTCTTTTGTTTAGGATTACCTGTTGATTTTTTTCCTATAGGTGACGTTGTCGTTTTCGCGTCAAACGGCGTAAGCCCACTACGTTGGATACCTGTGTTCATATAAGCTTCGTTATCATAACATACATATAACACATCATGTCCTCTCTCAATCATGCCAGAAAGAGCCTGTAGCCCTATATCAGCGGTACCTCCGTCACCACCTTGAGAAATGACTCTAATAGAATCTAACTTTCCTAAATGCTTTAAAGCCGCCTCAACCCCACTGCCTACCGCGGCGGCATTTTCAAACAATGAATGGACCCATGGCACACCCCAGGACGTCTCAGGCGCTTTAGTTGAAAATACTTCAAGGCATCCAGTAGCATTTGTAACCATAGTATTCTTTCCCGCGACGTTCATCACAATTCTAGCAGCCATAGACTGACCACATCCAGAACAAGCTGTATGTCCAGACACAAAAAAATTATCTAAAATATGTTCTCTATCAACTGACACGAAATTCCTCCCATAATAGACTAGTATCTAAATCCATAAATTTACAGTTATTAACTTCTTCTTTTGTTAAACGTAACATTTCTATAACTGTACCTTTAGATATATCCCTGCCGCCTAATCCGGCAACAAATCCGCTAATCTTTTTTGTTGAATCATTAAACAGAGCCTTAACTTCAGTATAAACCGCGCCCTCTGATCCTAAAGATATATTTTTATCCAGAATACTTATATTCGGCACATTTTTTAAAGCATTATAAATAGCTGCCTTAGGAAAAGGTCTATACGTTACAATTTTTAGAAGGCCGACTTTATTGCCCTTTTCTCTCTCATCATCTATAACATCTTTTATTGTCCCACAAACCGATCCTAACGCGACAATCACAGTCTCGGCATCATGAACCCTATATTTTTCAACTAATCGTACACTATCTCTTCCAAAAGCAGATTTATATTCACTGCCTACTTGCGGAATTATTTCTAATAACTCTTCTAATGTTTTGTGTAAAGAGTATCTGTTTTCAGTATATACTGAAGGGTCGCCTAATAACCCAAAACTCATTGGATTATCAACATCTAATTTAAACGGTGGATTGTATGCTGGTAAAAATTTATCGACTGCCACCGCATCAGGCATATCAACAGTTTCCATACCATGCGTAAGGATAAAACCATCAACACAAACCATGATCGGCAACATAACTTTTGGCATCTCGCCTATTTTATAACCGGCAATAATTAAATCTATTGCTTCTTGATTATTTTCAGCATATAGTTGAATCCATCCCGCATCCCTCAAGGATATAGAATCTTGCTGATCATTCCAAATATTTATCGGCGCCGAAATCGCCCTATTAGCACAAACCATCATTATCGGCAACCGCATACCCGCGATATTAAACACAACTTCCGCCATAAGGAATAACCCCTGAGAACTGGTAGCGGTAAAACTTCTCACACCAGCTGCCTGTGACCCTAATACAACTGACGCGGCTGAATGTTCACTTTCAACATTTATAGATTCAGCGTTAATCCGACCATCAGCGACAAACTTAGCTAAATGCTCAACAATATGCGTTTGCGGCGTAATGGGATAAGCGGAAATTACTCCTGGCTTACATAATTTAACGGCTTCTGCTACTGCCCACGATCCTTCTAAAAATTGCTTCATAGTTTTTCCTTATTACTCGATTTCAAACTTATTAGTCGACCACAAGAACTATTTATTTTCGTTAACCATCTCTATGTCTTTTTTAGGACATATATAAGCGCAAAGACCACAACCTTTACAATACTGTAAATTCGAATCGTATTTATTTTTTTCTTTACCTTCAATACAACCTTCCGGACATATTAATTTACAAAGATTACAAGCAATACAGTTTGTTTGTAAATACTTCGGCATCGTTAATGATCGCCAACTTCCTGTTTTATTTTGCTTTGAAGATTTAGCTGAACTTACTAATACACTAAACACTTTCGTATCCTTTTTTAACAGCGGCTAAATTTTTTTCTAGAATCCCTGGTTTCCCCTTAAATTGTTTTTCTACAGCCTTTAATATAGCCTCTAGCTTAACCTCGCCAGATATCTTAGAAAAGGCCCCCAATAAAACCGTATTAGCAAAGGGGCGTCCAATTATTTCCTGAGCTATTTTTTCCGCGGGTAGCGTATATATTTCCATATCTGTTGAGGTTGGAATTTTTGTTGATTCTCTTACCGCGACTACTGCTTTTGCTCCTTTTTTTAAATCACTAAAACAGTTTTCACCATCAAGTAAGGTTGGATCTACAATAATTACATAATCAGGAGTATAAACTTTAGAACGTAATCGAATGGGTTTATCATCAAACCTCAAAAATGCGTTCATTGGAGCACCCATACGCGCCGCGCCAAAATGAGGAAAGGCGTAAGCGTATTTATTTTCGTAAAACAACGATTCCCCTAATATCGCTGCCATTGTAATTGCTCCTTGTCCCGCTCTCGCGAATATTTTTATTTCTTTCATAAGATAACTTTTATATCACATTAATGAAATAATATCAAGTGAAAAATTTCAATTGAAAAATAGTCAGTTTCAAGACGCGATCCAAAACACGTTTCCGTTATTTCTATCAATCAAATTGAAAATAACGTCAACAATTCCAGTGTCATATTTTGAACCGCATCCGCCTCTTAGCTCTTCCGTCGCTTTTTTTAAGCCTAACGCTTCTCGATAAGGCCGATGATTTGTCATTGCTTCCAACACATCACTAATTGCCAAAATTCTCGCCTCAACAAGAATACTATCGCCGATTAGCTTTTGCGGATATCCTGAACCGTCTAATCGTTCATGATGTTGATATATAGAATCCGCTAAAGGAAAGGGAAACTCAATATCTTTAATCAAATTATAACATTTCTGGACATGTTCCTGAATAAAACTGTATTCTAACACGCTTAATTTTCCAGGTTTATTTAAAATATCTAAAGGAATACCAATTTTTCCTAAATCATGAAGTTCACCAGCTAACCGTATGCCTAAAAGACGATTTTCGTTCCAACCTAATTCACGGCCAACAGATTCAGCAATAGAAGCAACATGCCTAGTATGACTAAACGTATAGGGATCGCGCATCTCTAAAGCTTTACCCAAAACCGTTAACGCGTTTATTAACATTGACAGTCGCTCTCTTTCTAAGTTGGCATAGGCGGTCATATCTCGAGTTATTCCCATAGACCCTATAATCTTGCCAACCTTATCATACATAGGTATTTTTGTCGTAATAACCTGATTCCATGTTCCATCAGGAAGTAGCGTCCGTTCAATTTTACCAACAATTGATTGCCCACTCTTAATAACATAATCATCATCTTCCATCATTTTTTTTGCCTGTTCATAGGGAAAAAAATCTAAATCGGTTTTACCTACTATCTCATCAGCTTTTAAACCTACTCCTTGAGCATAGAATCTATTTACTTTAACAATACGATTTTGACGGTCTTTAAAATAAATTATATCGGGAATATTGTCTAAAAGACCCTGCATAAAATCCTGTTCTAACGACAGGTTTTCTTCCATTTCTTTATGAGAAGAAATATTTTCTATTATTCCTTCAACATATTCCTCGTTGTCTTGAGAAATTATTCGAGAAGCAGTAACCGCGACCCATATTGGATTAGAATCCTTACTTTTAAATAGCGTTTCAAAAAATTTCACTTTACCGTCTCTTCGTAAAATCTTAAGAAATGATTGTTTGTCTTCAAAGTTTAAAAAAAGATCGTTTAATTTAACTTTCTTTATATCACGTTTGGAAGGATATCCTAAAATTTGAGCTAAAGAATAATTCGTAATAAGAAATTTCTCGCAAGGATAAAGAGAATATTTAAATAAACCTATTCCTAAATCATCGGCAGTAGATATGTTAAGATAAAAAGTATTTTTCATTTATTCAACCTTTCGCGATAACTCTATTATATTTTACTTGCTCGCATGAGCTTATCCCATGCTTTAGCGAGGTATTACTTCTATCATCCTTAATATGAAAAGCAATTATATCACTGTTTTAGAAAAAATCTATAAAAATTATGTATAATTCTCACTAAAAAATTTAGTACTAATGGCGCAATTAAATACTACTCCCGTACATAAAAAAATACCCCCGTATATTTCAACGGGGGCATCTTTTATTTTCTATTCTGCTGTCTATTGCCGGATGTCAAATCTCTACTCTCTGATGTCTACTCTCTATTCTCACATATCTGTCATCTGCTGTCTATCGTCTGTCCGTCGGTCGTCTGATGTCTGTCGTCTGTCATCTATCGTCTGTCGTCGGTTGTCTGCCTTAGTACATTCCCCCCATGCCTGGCATTCCTCCGCCTCCAGCGGGCATTTGCGGCATTTTATCTTCTTTTTCAGGTTTGTCCACGATAACTGCTTCAGTTGTAATTAACAACGATGCTATTGAAGCGGCGTTTTGTAACGCTGTTCTCGCTACTTTTGTAGGATCAATTACACCAGCCTCAAACATATCCATAATTTTATTACTTTGAGCGTTAAACCCCATGTTTGTTTTTTCTTTTTTAAGCTGCTCAACTATAACCGCGCCTTCAAACCCGGCATTAGAAACAAGCTGTTTCAACGGTTCCTGCAATGCTTTTTCAATTATTCTAGCGCCGATTGCTTCATCACCGTCTAATTTCAACGCTACTACCGCGGGGATACTGCGTAAAAGACCAACTTCTCCACCAGGAATAATACCTTCTTCAACAGCCGCTCTTGTAGCATGCAGAGCATCTTCCACTCTTGCCTTTTTCTCTTTCATTTCAGTTTCTGTTGCCGCGCCTACGTTAATTCTTGCTACGCCGCCGGCTAATTTGGCAAGCCTTTCCTGAAGTTTTTCTCTATCATAATCTGAGTCGGTAGCTTCAACCTGATTTTTAATTTGGTTAATTCTTCCCTGTAAATCGCTTGTCTTTCCAGCTCCTTCCACAATAGTTGAGGTTTCTTTATCAACCTTTACTCTCTTAGCTCTTCCTAAATCTTCTAGCGATACATTTTCAAGTTTTAATCCTAATTCTTCTGTAATCGCTTTTCCTCCAGTAAGAATTGCTATATCTTCAAGCATAGCTTTACGTCGATCACCATACCCAGGAGCTTTTACAGCGACACAAGAAAAAGTTCCTCTGATTTTATTAACAACCAATGTTGCCAATGCTTCGCCGTCTACATCTTCAGCAATTATTACTAACGGTTTACCGGCGCGGGCAATTTTCTCCAAAAGAGGAAGCATATCTTTTAGATTAGATATTTTCTTCTCCTGAATTAAAATATATGGATCATCTAACACACATTCCATTTTTTCTGTGTCTGTCGCGAAATATGGAGATAGATAACCTTGATCAAACTGCATCCCTTCAACAACGTCTAATGTTGTTGCCATAGATTTTGCTTCTTCAACAGTAATAACCCCGTCTTTACCAACTTTGTCCATAGCGTCGGCAATCAACTCACCAACTTGGATATCATTATTTGCCGCGATGGTCGCGACCTGAGCTATTTCTTTCTTGTCTTTAACCGGCTTTGAGAACTTCTTAAGTTCTGCTACGACAACTTCAACCGCTTTGTCAATGCCTCTTTTCAACCCCATAGGGTTTGCTCCAGCAGCAACGTTTTTTAACCCTTCCTTATAAATTGCTTCAGCTAAAACTGTAGCGGTAGTTGTTCCGTCTCCAGCTAAATCCGAAGTTTTTTCAGCTACTTCTTTTACTAATTGGGCGCCGATATTTTCATAAGGATCTTCAAGATCAATTTCTTTCGCTACCGTAACGCCGTCTTTAGTAATTGTTGGTGAACCAAACTTTTTATCAATCACTACGTTTCTACCCTTTGGTCCTAAAGTTACTTTGACCGCGCGAGCCAACAACTCAACGCCTCGCAATATTGCTTTTCTAGCATCTTCATTAAATATTATTTGTTTCGCCATGATACAACCCACCTCCTTAAATTGTTATCGCTGAAAATATAGCTCCATTATTTTACGCGTAAACTGCCAAAACATCTTCTTCTCTCGTAATGAGATAAGTTTCATCATCTACGGTAATTTCTGTTCCGGAATATTTACCATAAAGTACTTTATCTCCCACCTTCAAAGATAATTCGATAATTTTACCATCTTCATTTTTTTTACCAGTACCTACAGCAACAACTTTTCCTTCTTGAGGTTTTTCCTTTGCTGTATCAGGGATTAATATTCCTCCCTTTGTTTTCTCCTGTTCTTTTGACGGCTGAATCAAAACTCTGTCTCCCAATGGTTTGATCTTCATTCTCTCCACCTCCTTATAAATGTTACTAATTACACATTACTAATGTATCCCTCTACCCTATTTTAGCAATCTCAAGAGGAGAGTGCTAAATGCTTCACTTATTGTATTTACCCCTGGCAAATTGTCAAGATTTTTTTTAAATAAAAATTCCGAGGACGGAAAAACTATTGAAAAACAAGGGTTTTTAAAGGCATTTTTTATTTAGAAAAATAAGACCTTTCATAACTAAAGAAGAATCAAAGATATATTTAAAGGTTAAATAATGCTTTATTACATAAAAATCACCTCCCGTAGTAAAAATTTTATCTTCCGCTCCGAAATTTAAATCCTGGGAATATTTTTTCACCAAAGAATTAACCATGGCAGAAAAACCATCTTCAATACCTTGCTTGATACTACTTTTTGTATCTTTAGGAATTTGAATTTTTTTTTCACCCTCAATCTTTTTCCTTGATTTTTTAAAACTAATTTTTTTTGGTAACAACGCGCAAGAAGACAAAACTCTTAATGTTGATCCTATCCCCGGCAAAATAAATCCGCCTTGGTATTCTCCTTCTGCCGATATGAAATCAAAGGTTATTGCTGTTCCAAAGTCAATTACAAGCCGAGCAGCCGAATTTATTGTTTTAGAGGCAAAGGCACAAACCAGCCTGTCCATCCCTATATTATTTTTATCATACTGACTTTTTATCGGCACGATCAAATCTTGCCCAACTATATATATTTTTTCTGCGTAAGTTTTTTTTAACTCTTTAAATAGTTTCGTCACTGCCGGGACAACAGAACAAACCAATATTTTATCCTTCCGGTAAGGGCGCAAAACTTCTTTTAAATTATCTTTGTTAATTTTCGAAGTAGAGATAAAACTACTTTTTATAATTTTATCATTCTTAATTCGCGCGAAATGTATATTTGTATTTCCAATATCTACCGCTATCATTCTCTCACCTTACAGCTGAGCCAAGAATCAAAAACGAATTTTCCCGGAATCGTAAAAATCCCCTGTGCGGATTTTTACTGGTGCTTCACCCTTAAAAATCCTTCCCTTCGGGAAGGATACCATGCTTTTAAGGAACCAGAGCCTCCCGGATAAAATTGTTTTTGATTCTTTATCCCAATTGAATGGTATCCTTTAAATCGCTACCATCTAGACTGAAATTCCCATCCACTTGATATAACAAAATCTCATCCAATAAGGCTTTTATATTACCAGCTTTAAATTCCTTGTAAAGAATATTCACTTCCGTAATAAGCTTCTTTAGGACTTCGTCAATTTTTTGAGTTTTAGCTGTCTCGATATAAACTGAAGTAGCCTCCGGCGGCAAATCTTCCTGCCGCGACTGTATATTTATACCTATACCCGCCACAACAAAATCAACTTTATCCTTTTTGCTTCGCGCTTGAACCAAAATGCCGGCAATTTTTTTATTGCCGGACATAACATCGTTGGGCCACTTTATCTTGAGTGGTAAAACATCTTTAAAAAGGCGAACAACACTTAATGATAGAATTAATGGCAAAAGACAAACTTGATGCAAATTATTTCGCGGACGAAGAAGAAAAGAAACATATACACCTTTATCTTTCGGTGAAAACCATTGCCGGTTTCTACGCCCGTGCCCCCGCGTTTGGGCCCTAGAGATAACAACAACAACTTCATCTTCTCCTTTCTCAGCTAAACGCCAGGCATACTTATTGGTAGAATCTACTGTATCTAACTTAATTATTTTCAAATGATTTAACATAACAATATACGGGCCAACAGCCGTTGGCCCCTACAAACCATCCTTTAATTCTTTAATCTTATCTCTTAACTGGGCGGCCTTTTCAAACTGCAAATTTTTTGCCGCGATATACATTTCCTGATCTAACTGAGCGATTACTTCTCTAATCTGCATTTCTTTGGTTCCTAGATCCAGCTGCTCAATAAAGCATTTTTCTTGAACCCAATATTTTTCTATTCCTTCATGAACTGCCTTTGTGATACTTCGAGGAGTAATTTTATTGAGCTTATTATATTTTAACTGAATTTCTCGCCGCCGCCCACTTTCGCTCATGGCTTTCTTCATTGACTTTGTGATTGTGTCAGCATACATGATCACTTCTCCATTTATATGACGCGCGGCCCGGCCGGCAATCTGAATAAGCGACGTCGCTGACCGTAAAAATCCTTCTTTATCAGCGTCAAGAATTATAACTAAAGACACTTCCGGTAAATCTAATCCTTCCCTTAACAAGTTGATTCCTACAAGGCAGTCAAATTTTTTAGTCCGTAAATCTTTAAGAATCTTCGTGCGTTCGATAGTATCAATTTCAGAATGAATATATGTGACTTTAATCCCCGCCTCTTCTAAATATTGACTTAACTGTTCTGACATCCGTTTTGTTAAAGCCGTAATTAATACACGCTCTTTGAGGTTTACTCGTTGGTTAACTTCATTTATTAGGTCATCTATTTGGTTTTCTGTTTTTCTCACAAACATCTGTGGATCAGGCAACCCTGTAGGCCGAATAATTTGTTCTACCACTTTTTCCTGGGATAAATCCATCTCATAAGGAGAAGGCGTAGCCGAAACAAATATGGTCTGCTCAAAAAACGCGATAACTTCATCAAACTTTAGAGGCCGGTTATCTAAACAAGACGGTAACCTAAATCCGTAATCAACTAATGTTCTCTTTCTTGATTTATCAGCTTCATACATCCCTCTTACCTGAGGAAGAGTAACATGACTCTCATCAATTATAATAAAAAAATCTTTAGGAAAATAATCTAAAAGGCAATACGGCCGTGATCCCGATGGCCGTCCTGATAAAATACGCGAATAATTCTCAATGCCATGACAATATCCCATTTCCCGAAGCATTTCCATATCATAAAGCGTACGCCGCCGCAAACGTTCGGCCTCTAAAATTTTGCCCCCTTTATTTAACACCTTTAACCTATCCCGCAATTCGCTTTCAATAGTTTTTAAAGCCGGCCATATCTTATCTTTTCCAATTATAAAATGCTTTGCCGGATAAAGGACTAATTTCTCTAACTGAGAAATTTTCTCACAAGTTAAAGGATTAATTTCATGAATTTTTTCAATAGTATCAGCAAAAAACTCTATCCTAATAGCTTTTTCTTTATATGTAGGAAAAATATCTAAGGTATCTCCTTTAACTCTAAATGTACCCCGCTTAAAATCAAAATCAGCGCGTTCATATTGCAGAAATACTAAACGTTTAAGCATCTCTTCTATGGATACTGTTTCGCAAGCTTTAATCGATAAACTTAAATTCTGGTAATCTTGAGGAGACCCTAAATTATAGATACACGAAACTGAGGCAACAACCAAACAATCACGCCTTGATATAAGTGAACTTGAAGCCGATAACCGCAGCCGGTCTAACCGTTCATTGATTGAAGCGTCTTTTTCAATATAAGTATCAGTTCGAGGCAGATAACTCTCCGGCTGGTAATAATCGTAGTAACTGACAAAATATTCAACCGCGTTTTGAGGAAAAAACTCTTTAAATTCAGTGTACAACTGACTTGCTAAAGTTTTATTATGTGAAATAACTAATACCGGGCGGTTAATTTTTTCAATAACACACGCTAACGTAAAAGTTTTTCCCGACCCGGTTACGCCTAAAAGAGTCTGAAACTGTGTTTTATTTTTTATCCCTGCGGTTAATGCTCTTATCGCGGCAGGCTGGTCGCCGGTAGGCTTGAAATTGCTGACAAGGCTAAATTTGTCCATAACACCCTTGATTTGGTAAAGATAAATATTGTAGGGGTGGCCGCTTGCCTACGCCCGTTTATTGATTACAATTACACAATGAATAGGATTCGGTATAATTATATTTTTATACAATTATTGATAATTTTAATTATTACGGGCGTAGGCAAGCGACGCCCCTACAATTATTACAAGATTTCTAAAGAAAAATCTAACGCTTTGGATGAGTGGGTTATACTGCCGATAGAAATAAAATCTACCCCGCAGGAAGCAATTGCCTTTACAGTTTTTAAGTTCACCCCGCCAGATGCTTCTATTAAAATTTTGGGGAAATGTTTATTGCGGAAAACTACGGATTCTTTTAAGTGTTTTAATGAAAAATTATCAAGCATTACAATATCAGGTCTATACTTCGCGACACTTCTAAATTCTTCCATGCTCTCTACTTCGATTTCAACCTTTAACGACGTGTTTTTCTTCATCCTCTTCATTAAGCTTTCAAATTTATCTTCATTCAACTTATCATTTATAAAAAACTTTCCCGCATGGAGATGATTATCTTTAATAAGAATTCCTTTCTCTAAATTATAGCGATGATTATATCCTCCGCCTACTCTCACCGCGTAGCGCTGTAGAATTCTTAAAATAGGCGTTGTTTTACGCGTATCAAGAATTTTTACGCCGGTTGCCTTTACTTTACTTACCACTTCAGCCGTGGCCGTACACACACCTGAAAGTAATGATAAAAAATTTAACGCCACGCGTTCAGCGGTTAAGATTGCCTGGACATCACCTTTTATACAGGCAACTTTTTCACTTATCTGCACTCTATCTCCATCTTTTTTCAGAGGGATAAATTTTATTTTTTCATTTATTTCTTTAAAAACAGTTTCGGCAACTTTAATACCGCACAAAACCCCGTTTTCTTTAGCAATAATTACGCCCTCACCTTGGACACGCGTAGAAAAAGAGATCGCTGTCGTGATGTCCTTTTTTCCAACATCTTCAGATAAAGCGGCTTTTATTATTTTTTTTACTTGCTCGTTTATCATTTTATGACCCCCCTTCAAAAGCCTTTATTAAATCCTTAAGCCTTCCCACCTGCAGGGTTAAATCCTTTACCTTAACTTTTTCATTTTCAACCGTTTCTGCCGCGGCGTGGTGAAGAAACTTTTCATTAGCTAACCTATCAATCGCTTTACCCAAAACTTTTTCCAAATTATTAGTTTTCTTCTCTAAAGCCGCGAGAAAATTCTTAGTATCAATATCATCTATGCCTAAATTAATTTCCCATAAATCATTCCTATAAAGAACTCTCTCTAGGTTACTCTTAAAACTTATTTTAGCAGAAAAAGTGAGTTTCTCAATCCATCCTTTATTCGTTTCCCAAAACTTATTATCATCTTTTTTCAGACTAACTTCCAATGCTACTTTTTTTGTTCCTAAATTTAAATCTGTTTTAATATTTCTTACTGTTTTAATTGTTTCAATCACGATTTCTAAAATCTTTGCTTCTTCACCATCAAAAGAAAGCGCTGCCTTAACCGGCCACGTTGAATTCGCCATAAAATCTTCTAGATCTAAAGACGTCTGTTGTTTTATTATCTGAAAAATCTCCTCCGTAATAAATGGCATAACCGGATGAAGCAGTTTAAGCGCGTTTATAAGCGTATAGATTAAAACCTTGGCTTTACTTTGAGTAAAATTATCTTTAGCTATCTCAATATACCAATCACAAAAAATATGCCAGAAAAAATCATAAGCCGCTTTTGTCGCTTCGTTAATACGATTATTTTCTAATTCGCTGTTAACCCTGTCTATAGTATCATTTAACTGCTTTAAAACCCATTTATCTATGACATCTGGAATTTCTAACTCTAAGGAATCAATTTTAAAATTACTTTCATTTATCTTAAGAAATAAAAACCGGGTCGCGTTCCAAATTTTGTTAGCGAAATTTCTTCCTACTAAAAACTTATCATCAGACAAATACACATCCGACCCACTCGCGGCCAAAAGCATTAAGGAAAACCGTAAACTATCAGCTCCGAATTTTTCAATAATATCTAAAGGGTCAATGGTATTACCTAAGGACTTAGACATCTTTACGCCTTTAGAATCTCTAACTGTACCGTGGATTAAAACATTACGAAAAGGAATTGCCTTCTTAAATTCTAACCCAGCCATAATCATGCGCGCCACCCAGAAAAAAAGTATTTCCGACGCGGTAACCAACACATTAGTAGGATAAAAATAATTTAGTTCGGAGTTCGGAGTTCGGAGTTCGGAGTCGGTTGTTTTTCCAAAGGTGGCGAACGGCCAGAGCCAAGAAGAAAACCACGTATCCAACACATCCTCATCTTGATAAATATCTGTACCTCCACAGTCAGGGCATTTTTGCGGCGTCTCTTTAGAAACAATTATTCCTTTTAAGCTATCTGCTATCTGCTTTCCGCTTTCCGCTTTTTCTTGCTGAGAGCTGACAGCAGATGACTGACAGCTTCTACAGTAATAAACAGGTAAACGATGCCCCCACCAAATCTGACGGGATATACACCAATCGGAAATATTGTTCATCCAGTTAAGATAAACTTTTTTCCACCGCGGCGGGTAAAACTTTATTTCATCATTCTCTACAACTGTTATCGCATCTTTAGCCAGCGGCTTCATTTTAACAAACCACTGTAACGAAAGCCGCGGCTCCACTATAGTGTGGCAACGATAACAATGCCCAGCGCTTATCTTATAAGGTTCTTTTTTATCAATTAGCTTCTTTTCTTCTAAAACTTCAATTAACGCGGCTCGCGCCTCAAATCTATCCATTCCTATAAAATCCTGTGGGACGTTTTTGTTTAAAACAGCATTATCTTCCATTATATTAATAGACTCTAGCCCATGTTTTTTACCTAACATAAAGTCAACGGGATCATGCGCCGGAGTAACTTTCACGACTCCCGTTCCAAATTCCGGGTCAATAGCTTCATCTTCAATAACTTTCAACTCTCTATCAACTATGGGAAGGATTACCTTTGCTCCTTTTAATCCTTTATACCTCTCATCTTTAGGGTTTATTGCCACAGCAGTATCACCAAACATAGTCTCCGGCCGAGTAGTAGCAACTACAACATATTCCGTCGTCCGTCGTCCGTCGTCCGTCATCCGTCTAATGGGATATTTAATATAGTACAGCCATCCATCTATTTCTCTATGCGCGGATTCTTCATCGCTTAAGGCAGTTTGACACCGAGGACACCAGTTAATAATATAATTTCCACGGTAAATCAACCCCTTATCGTAAAGACTGATAAAAACATCTTTTACGACTTGGCTATAATCATCATCCATTGTAAACCGGGTTCTTCGCCAATCACAACTTGCCCCTAAACTTTTAAGCTGATTTAGAATTGTTGTTCCATACTGATCTCGCCATGCCCACAACCGCCCTAAAAACTTATCGCGTCCAATATCTTCCTTCTTTACTCCCTTTTTAGCTAAATCTCTTTCAACAACATTTTGCGTAGCAATCCCGGCATGATCTGTCCCAGGCATCCATAACGCCGATAACCCTTTCATTCGATTAAACCGAATTAAAACATCCTGAATGGTACTGTTTAAGGCATGACCCATATGAAGGATACCCGTAATATTAGGCGGCGGAATAACTATACAAAACGGCTCTTTTAACGTATTGACATCGGCATTAAAACAACCCTTATCCAGCCATTCTTTTAGGATTTTAGACTCGACGTCTTTAGAATTATATTTTGACGGAATTTCCATAGCTATTTAATTTACCGTTATTAATAACGCATGTCAAGGATTTTGAGTTTTTTTGAGTTTTTCCCCATTAAAACGCCAAAACTTAGTCAAACAAAAATTTCTATAAATAACTGAGAATCAAACACTTAAGGAACAAAACAAGCTTATTTTCACAAAAATCACTATATTGCGCATATTACTCTTGCGCAAATACTTAGGATGTGGTAAAAATTAACTAGGTTATATAAGTAGTAATATACTATTTGTTACGTATACCTTATATTTTGTATACGTAAAGAAGGGGAGGTTATCATGAGAAAAAGTTTTACCTTGATGGAAATAATGATGGCATCTGTAATCGTTGTTATTCTTGCCACCTTAGGCATGGGCGGTTACATCTTTTTACTGGAAAACGCTAAACAAAAAGCCTGTGTTGTTAACCAGGAAACATGGCTCAGAGTAGCTGAGATAAAAGTCCGGGAAACCGGCATATTAGGTAAGTTTGATTTAGAAAAAGATATGGAATACATTGGTCGTGCCTATGCCGAAAAAATCAAAGAAGCTGATTGGTACACAAAATTTGCCTACTCTTTTGTTAAAATAAATAAACCTAAACAAGCTTACGCCGCGGTAACCACCCTTATGAGCGAAAGTGTAATGAAAAAATACGGTGTTGACCCGCAAATACTTAAATGCCCTTCTTCAGGGTTACCTTACGGAGTTAACACCGCGCTTCAGGATAACATGCGCTGGAAAGATATTCCCGTAGGAACAATTCTTATCGGCGACTGCGATAGCGCTACATTTACTAATTTAGAGGATCTTAACCCGTCACATTTTGTTAATCCATTTACCAGCGAAGGAGAAGCCATCGCAATAACCGTTGAAGGAAAAGTTTTAGGCGCAGTTAAAAAACCGAATCAAGGCATTAAGAAAACAAAGGTTATTATGGCTGGAAACAATCAAAAATTTGACAATAATATTTATGAAGATGGTACGGGAAGAGGAAATCCAAAACTAACTGAGAATATAGTCAACAAATGCCTGACATGTGAAAATAAACGAAGTGAACAGGCTCGTAGCAGTTGTATAAAGACACATTGCCCTCTATATATAGAACCGAACCAGAACCATTACTAAATTTTTAATGTTAACAATCTTTAAAAATAAAAACTTTAGTCACCCCCTATTTATATGGGGGGTGATAATTTTGTGGTACTTAGTTTTTGCCGCGGGGTTACTTACTATTTCCCGCCTGAAAACTCAGGATTGGTTTACGCAACAAGCCTTCTACCTTTTCGCGCAAAAACCTCCTGAAACTAATGACATAGTCATTGTTGCCATAGATGAAACTTCCCGGCAACAATTAGCTATCAAATGGGAACGCTCAACAACAGCTAAACTTATTAAAAACATCGCCTCCTTCTCTCCCAAAATAATCGCGCTGGATATAATCTTTGCCGGCAAATCAACGCCTCAAGAAGATACCCAGCTAATTGAAGCGTTAAAGACGCACCCTAACATTATTCTTGGCCACACCCTAGGTGTTGATCAAGACTCTAAAACAGAGTTACCTTATCAGGATTTCATAAATACTGCTAAAGGGATAGGATACATTACAAAACCGGTTCAAGAAGATAAAGTCGTACGCGCCTTACGCCCATTTTATGTAGATGCCAGTAAAAATACCTACAACTCTATCGAACTGAAAATTCTTTCAGACTATAAAGAAGTTCAAATAAACGATATTTCGATCCCCGCGTACCAGGGAATAACACCTATAAACTATTTAGTTCATCCTAACAGTTTCTATACTATACCAGCGTATCTTGTTCTTGAGAAAAAAATTAACCCCGATATTTTTAAGGATAAAATAGTCTTAGTTGGCGCTACAGACCCATTAATGCATGATTACCACCCCACTCCTATCGGAATAATTTCCGGAGTTTCAATAATCTCAAACACCCTAGTAATGATGCTGGCTAACCGTTACATTCAAACGTTATTTTTCTGGCAAATATCTATCGTTATTTTAGCGATCTGCGTATTTATAATTTATATTTCCAGCCGCCTCCGCATTACTTTTTCTACGATTATTACCGGTTTTATTTTGTTTGTAGTTTTTTCAGGATGCCTAGCCTTACGGGCTTATAGTTTTCAACTTGACTATTTTAGCGTATTTTTTTCAATAATTGCCGCGTACGTTATTTCTAACGTTTATAAATACAGTTACTTAATTTACATGAGTACTAAACTAAAAAATCTGGCCATAATTGATTCAGTAACAGGATTCTATACCTTTCGTTATTTTATAGCTAAACTGAGCCATGATTTAAAAGAAAAATCAAAGAATATATCGTTTATAGCTTTATTAACAGCGAATTACCACAGATTAATTTTAGACCTTACTTATGAAGAACTAAAGGCTTTAACTAAATTGTTAACCGAATTTATCGAATCTAATTTTAAAAAAGAATTTAAAAAGATAACGTTGGCGCGGGTATCTGAAGATATAATAGGAATAGCGGTAGAAGAAAAAAATAAAAATCAATTAGAGGCGATTGTAAAAACATTTATAGAAAAGCTAGAAAAAGTTGAGTTTAAAATTGAAGAAAAAATTGTAAAAATCCAACCTAAAGGAGTTCTGATTCATACTCCTAAAGACAGAAACACTACCGGAACTGAAATTATACATACTATGGAAAAATCACTAGTTAATTTACGAGATAATCCTCAAAAGAAACTGCAGGTAGTTAACTTATCAGACCAAGTTCTAGAAGTAAAAAAAGAAAACCAAAACGAAGACACCTTAGATTTTGTCGCTACCGATTTAGAAGAACGTAACAAAGATTTAGAAAAAAGCCTTAAAGCGCTGATTGAATCAAAAAAAGAAACCGAAGCCGCCTATTTTGAAGCGATTCGTTCCTTAATTAAGGCGTTAGAAGAAAAAGACACCTATACTCAAGGCCATTCTGAACGAGTTGCTAAATACGCTCAAATCTTAGCGCGGGAATTAAATATTCCGCAAGAAGAATGTGACGATATTTATAAAGCCGCGTTATTACACGACATTGGAAAAATCGGTATCCCCGATTACACTTTACATAAAAAAGAACGCCTTACTGATGAAGAATTTGAACTTATAAAAAAACATGAAATAATGAGTGTAGAAATTCTTAAACCCATAAAACCATTTAACAACCTGCTGCCTATGATTCTACACCATCATGAAAAGTTTGATGGAACGGGATACCCTTACGGATTAAGCGGCGACATGATTCCCCGAGGCGCTCAAATCTTAGCTGTAGCAGACGTATTTGACGCTATAACTTGCGGACGAGGATATAAAAAAGGAACCACTGTCGGCGAGGCTATAGTAGAACTGGATAAAAATAAAGGCACACAATTTAATCCTGCCTACGTGGAAGCTTTTAAAGAAGCTATTTCCTCAGAAAAAATCAAGTTTTAATAAGCTACTTCAGTGGACTAATAAAATTTCAATACAGTGTTTTTCCACTAAGTATGATTTTTCCTTCGGAACACAAAAAAATATCTAAAAATCACCTTCCGTGCCTGCGGACTCGGTAATTTTCTTAACGCTATTTTTTTGCTAAAATCATAAGTCGTTCCAAAACACTGTATTGAAATTTTATTAAATATGAGCGAATAGATTTAGTATTTTATGCCGACTAGCTGCACAGAATTAGTTAATCTCCCGATGTTTTCTATTTCAATTTCTATGGTATCGCCTATCTTCATCGGACCGACACCTGAGGGCGTACCGGTTGAAATTATATCCCCCGGCAATAGCGTCATTATATTTGAAATAAAAGAAACTATTTTCTCCACGGAAAAAATAAATTCACTGGTATTAGAATGCTGTTTTATCTTACCGTTTAAATACGATTTTATTTGTAATTTGTTTATATTTTTAACTGTTGTTTCAATCCACGGACCAATAGGACAAAAAGTATCAAAAGATTTTGCCCTGCTCCACTGAATATCCTTTACTTGTATGTTTCTAGCCGTAACATCGTTAAGACAGGTATATCCTAAAATATATTTATTAACATCTCGAACAGAAACAGATTTGGCTTTCTTTTTTATAACTACCGCTAATTCTGCTTCATAATCTACTCTATCCACATTACCAGGATAAATTATCTTATCGTTATGGCTAATTACTGAAGTTGTAGGTTTTAGAAAAATTATCGGTTCAGACGGTATCGCCATACTTAATTCCGCAACATGATCTTTATAATTAAGTCCCACACAAATTATTTTAGAAGGAACTGTCGGAGCAAGAATTTTCACTTTATTTAGAGGGATTTTTTGAGAAGTTTTTTGTATGGTTTGAAACGGGTCGTGTTTTAATACCTCTATATAGTTATCCTCAACCACTCCCCATAAAATTAACTTTTCACGACTAAACCGTACTATTTTCATAGTTATATATTGCTTTAGCATAAAAGACTAAGTGTATGAGCGATTCTTCAAATGTGAATATTAGATTTATCGGCGCGAAGCGCAAAAACGCGTCTTGTTTGAGCCCATTTACAAATGGGCGAGTCATGCGTTTTTAGATAAAGCTGATATGGTGCGAAGCACACATTTGAACTTGAGCGAATATATTTAGTCTTTTATGCAGATAACGCCTCCATCAAAGAGATAAATTCAGGAAAAGATTTATTTATGCAGGCAATATCATCTATCATAGAATCACCATCAAGCGCTTTGGCTAAAACAATCATGCTCATTGCCGTACGATGGTCAGAAAAGCTCTTAAACTTCGCTGGCTTTAATTTATTGGAACCTTTTATTTTTATCACCCAGTTTTCTGTTTTTCCCTTCATGTATTTACTTGATGAAATTTCAACGCCCGCTTTATTTAAATTATAGATCATAGAATTTATTCTATCAGTTTCCTTTACTTTTAATTCTTTCGCGCCCCAAATAGCAGTTATGCCTTTAGCAAAAGAAGCCGCGACAGCAAGAATAGGTATCTCATCAATCATCAGCGGCACCTCACAACTCTTTACCTCAACCGCGCGTAATTGTGAGCTTTTCACTAGAATATCGGCAGAGGGTTCATAATAATCGTTTTTATTAACTACTTTAATCTGTGCTCCCATTCTGCGCAAAACCGTTAATAACCCGCATCGGGTAGGATTAATATTGGTATTTTTTATTAACAGCTGACTCTTTCTTAGTATCAATCCTAAAACAATAAAAAACGCCGCTGATGAAAAATCTGACGGAATAAATAATTTACCAGGAGAAATCAGGCGAGATTCTCCTTGAGAAAAGATTGTTCTTCCTTTTTTATGGACTTTACCGCCAAACACCGTAATCATGCGTTCAGTATGGTCACGACAAAGAAAAGGTTCTTTTATCTCTGTTATTCCTTTAGCATATAAAGAAGCATATATAATCGCTGATTTTACCTGCGCGCTGGCTACGGGCATTTTATATTTTATTGGATTCAATAATTTTGACGAAGATATAGTTAACGGGGGATACTCTACGTTATTTAAAACTGTACCTTTAATATCGGCGCCCATCATTCGTAACGGTACCGTTATTCTACTCATCGGCCGCCGTGATAACGCCGCTGACGTATTGAATTTAAAATACGCCTCTGCCTGACCGCAAAGAACCCCGCTAAAAATACGAATCGTAGTCCCTGATTCTTTAGCAAAGAACTCAATGTTCCCTGTTACCGGTAAATTTTTACCAACACCTTCTATAACGAGAGTATTTCCTTCTAATTTCGTTCTCACGCCGCACTTCTTTATGCATTCTAACGTAGCATAAGTATCGTCACTTAACAAAAATGGGGAAATAATAGTCTTACCCTTAGCTAATGAAGAAGTAAGTACAGCCCGGTGAGATATAGATTTATCAGCGGGAACCTCGATATCTTTTTTTATTGATGTTATTGGTGTAATTGTATACATAACTTTAACCTCAGTCCAACTAATTCGAAAGTGTATAATCAACAAGATATGTTTACAGTGCGTATAAGAATCAAAAACGAATTTTTTCGGGATCGTAAAAATCCCCTGCGAGAATTTTTACTGGCACTTCACCCTTAAAAATCCTTCCTTTCAGGAAGGATACCATGCTTTTAAGAGATCAGGGCCTCCCTCTTAAAATTGTTTTTGATTCTTTCTCTCATTTATAAACTTGACTCGTTGATTGTACATATCAATACTATCACGATTTCTCCGTTTCAGAAAACGTATGTTTATTTTTCATAAAATCATTAAACCGTACAGGAATAGGCGCCGTAAACTCGATAAAATAACCTTTTGAGGGGTGATAAATTCCTAATTTATGAGCATGCAATAATAAATCGGAAAAGCTATCTTTTATTCCGTATTTTTTATCTCCTACAATAGGATACCCTAAAAATTTAAGGTGCACCCGTATTTGGTGCATTCTTCCTGTTAATGGCTTTATTTTAAGAAAAGTCGCATCGTCAAATCTTTTTAACACCTCTATCTCAGTATAAGCATTTTTGGACTTCGTAAAACTTACTTTCATCTTTAATCTATTCTTAGTATCTCTACTTAAAGGTAAATCAACAACTATCTTTTCTTTTATCACTCTCCCCCAACATACAGCTAAATACTCTTTCTTAACTTTTCTTGCCTTAAACTGGCTAACAATATTAAGGTACGCCGAATTATTTTTTGCCAAAACCATAACACCGCTTGTTTCTTTATCTAACCGATGAACAACCCCCGGGCGTAAAGGAGTTAGGTCGGACAACTCCTTTTTCATATAAATAAGCGCGTTTACTAATGTAGTATTTATACCCGGTTGCGGCGGATGAACAACTAAGTTATGTGGTTTATTTATAATTAATATATCATCGTCTTCAAAAATTATAGGAATATCTAACTTAAACGGTTTTAAAAAATCTTTACTTTTATCTTCTACTATACTTAAACATACAGTTTGGTTATCTTTTAAAATATAACTGGGTTTCTTTACCTTACCATCAACAAGCACATTACCCTTTTTAATTAGCTCATTTATTTTTGTCCGTGAAATAGATTCGACGTTTTTACTTAAGAAGAAATCCAACCGCGTACCGCTGTTATCCAAAGATACAATAAGTTCCTGTTTCATTGATGCCTCATCTTCATTTCCTCTTTCTTCGCTGAAAATATAGATTCAAGCAGCAATAAAATTATCCCCACAGATATACACGAATCGGAAAGGTTAAAAACTGGCCACCACCGCAAATCAATATAATCAATAACAAACCCTAAAAACACTCGATCACATAAATTAGACAAAGCCCCCCCCAAAACTAATCCGCAAGGAATCAAAAAAAACATATTTTTTTTATTTTCGCTCTTCATAAACATTAAGAAAAGAAAAATAAATAATATGCTTATAACTATTATAAAAAAAGTGTTTCCCTTGAAAATACTAAAGGCGGCGCCGGTATTGAATACTACTGTAATAAAGAGTATATTTTTTATGACAGGAAAGGACTGAAAGGAAAAGTTGTTGATTAGATACTGTTTTATAACAAAATCCAGAAAAAATATGATAGAAGCAATTATCCAAACTATCCCTATGTTATACTTTATTTTCTTTTTCAATTTGCTCTTTACATTTTCTACAATATCTAGCATAAGGTATAGCGCTAAGCCGCGTTTTAGCAATTGGCTTTTTACACAAATGACAATCGCCATAAGCTTTATCTTCAATTCTCTTTACCGCGTCTTCTATTTCCAAAATAATCTTTCTTTCATCAGAAACAATGCCTAAATTAAACTCTCTTTCATAATTATCCGTAGCCATATCCGCCATATGAATACTATACCCAGACATATCTCCTGAAATATCCTTTTGTGATTTCATCAACGTTATATCAGAAATATCCTTCATCTGCGCCAAAACGTCATCTTTTAAATTCAACAGTTTTTCCCGATAATCAGTTAAATCCTTCTTTGCGAATTTCCTTTTCACTATATACCTCCTTAATGATCCGCCTTAGGCGGAGAATTTCACATCAATCTCTTTCAACACTTCTCTACACCTGCCACAAACATCTCCGAAACCAGAAATATCTTCGGTATCTGCCCGCCAATTCCAACAACGCAGGCATTTTTTCCCCGATGCTTTCGTTACAGCTATAAGAGAATCTCCTTTTTCAACTTCAACATTCGACACAATGAAAAGTTCCCGCAACTGACTCTCGTAGTCTTTATAAAAACTATAATCGATATCGTTAAATCGCAGTAAGATACGTGCCTCTAAAGAACTTCCTATGTTTCCTTTCTCCCGTTCTTTTTCAATTTCACGAAGAACATCTGCCCGTAAAGATATAATTTTATCCCACCTCGCCATAAGCGGCTTATTTATCCAATCGCGGGTATAGCTGTCATCTAACGAAGAAAGAAAAACAGTCTCTTTTTTGTCATGCAAGTTTTCCCAGGCTAAGTAAACTTCTTCCGCGGTAAACGATAAAATAGGCGATATCATATTAACTAACAACCTCAAAACATGGTAAAGAACAAACTGAGCTGACCGCCGTTCTAAAGACTCAGCAGAAAAAGTATATAACCGATCTTTTAAAAAATCAAGATAAAAAGAACTTAAATCTAAATTACAAAAATTAAAAATAGCCGCAGTGACCTTATAGAAGCTGCAGCCCTCATATAATTTCATAACCTCATCATAAACAACCATTGATTTAGATAACATATATTTATCAACTTCTAAGAGCTGCTGATATGTTACTCCGGCCTGGCGCGGATTAAAATCATAAGTGTTGCCAAGAATAAACCGAATAGTGTTGCGAACTTTTCGGTATATATCTACTAACTGTTTTATAATATCCTGCGAAATTTTAACGTCTTCACTATAATCACTGAAGGCTACCCATAACCGCAAAATTTCCGATCCATATTTTTTTGAAATTTCCTGCGGAGCAATCACATTACCCATAGATTTAGACATCTTCCGACCTTCACCATCGACAACAAATCCGTGCGTTAAAATACGCTTAAACGGCATCTTTCCTTCTCGGGCAACCGAAGGAATTAAAGAAACCTGAAACCAACCTCGATGCTGGTCACTGCCTTCAAGATACATATCAGCGGGAAACCGTAATTGAGGATGTTTCATTACTACTGAAAAAAATGAAGCGCCGGACTCAAACCATACGTCAAGAATATCAAATTCTTTCTCAAACTCAAGGCAACCACACACTCTACATTTATAATCTTTCGGTAAAAATACCTCTATAGGAGAACTAAACCAAGCGTCCGATCCTTCTTTCTTAAAAACATCCGCGGTCTTACTTATAATAGCTTTATCTAACTCCACATTCTGACATCCTCTACATTTTACAGCTGGGATGGGAATTCCCCATAATCTTTGCCGTGAAAGACACCAATCCGGACGAGAAAATAACATTGCCGTCATTCTTTCTTTTCCCGTAGAAGGAATCCATTCTACGCTATCAAGTTGCCCCATTGCTTTGTTTCTTAACCCCTTATGATCAACATTTAAAAACCATTGATAGGTCGCGCGAAAAATTATCGGATTTTTACACCGCCAACAATGAGGATAAGAATGTTTTATTTTTTGATGTTTTATCAAACAGTTATTACTACTTAATTTATTAATAACTAGTTTATTAACCTCACTAATATTTCGTCCCTTAAACTCCTCTGGTTCACAAAATATCCCCTTATCATTGACTCCCATGATGATCTCTAAAGGATACTTTTTAGTAAGAGAAAAATCATCCTGCCCATGCCCTGGCGCTATATGCACGCATCCGCTACCTTCTTCTTTAGAAATATAATCAGCTAAAACAACTAGGGCATCACGATCAAGAAACGGATGCCTTAATTTTAAATTTTCTAATTTTTTACCGGAAAAAGTATCCAAAATTTTGAATGAACAATCAAACTTTTTTTCTAATGCAGGAATTAAATCTTTAGCTAACATAATTCTCTTACCATCAAACTCTGTTAAACAATAGTCAAATTCTGGATGCAGCGCTACCGCGACATTAGAAATAAGCGTCCAGGGAGTAGTTGTCCAAACAAGAAAATGAGTTTCCACGCCGCCAAAAACGCCCTTATCAGCTGCCACTTTAAAAAGAAAATAAATCGAATCAGACTCTTTATCGGCATATTCAACTTCCGCTTCGGCTAAAGCGGTTTCACAACTGGGACACCAATTAACCGGCTTGCGCCCACGATAGACATAACCATCATCGACTAAGGACTCAAGCAACTTTAAAACGCCATATTCATAATCAGGATTAACCGTAAGATATGGGTTATCCCAATCACAAAAAATGCCTAATTTTTTAAAATCATCCTTCTGCATTTCAACGTGCTTCAATGCGAACGCTTTCGCTTTCTTACGGAAATCTGAAACATCCACATCATGCTTTGTCTTTTTTAATTCTTTAAATAACTGGTGCTCCACTGGAAGACCATGGCAATCCCAACCAATAATAAAGGGCGCATTAAACCCTTTCATGAATTTGTATTTTATTATTATGTCTTTAAGTATTTTATTTAATGCGTGTCCTATATGTATTCGTCCATTGGCATACGGCGGACCGTCATGAAGAATAAACTTTTCTCGATCTTTGGTTCTTTCACATAGCAATTGGTATTGCTCTAATTTATTCCAATACGATAAGATTTTAGGCTCTACTTGAGTCAAGTTGGCCTTCATAGGAAATAACGTTTTAGGCAAGTTTAAAGTATTTTTTAAATTTATTTTTTTATCTTCACTCATAGCCATCACCTAAAAACAAGTCGCGCTCTTAAATTTCTCAAACCTTCGAGAAATATCGGCTTCGTTAATATTGCCTAATTTTCTTAAACTAAAATCTTCAACAGCAAACGTTGCCATAATACTGCCATATACAATCGCTTTTCTTATGGTCTCATCATCAATCTTATCATTTTTTGCCAAATACCCTATAAATCCTCCAGCAAAAGTATCTCCGGCCCCTGTAGGGTCAAATACTGACTCCAACAAATACGCCGGTACACAAAAAACAGATCCATCTGAAAAAAAGATTGATCCGTGTTCTCCTTTTTTTATAATAATCTTCTTTGGTCCCATCTTCGTTATAGCGCGTGCCGCCTTAATAATTACAGTTTCACCGGAAAGCTGCCTTGCTTCAGATTCATTTAACAAAAAAACGTCAATATTTTTTAGTAAATCAATCAAATCTTGGCGTTTATTTTCAATCCAATAATTCATCGTATCACACACAACCAATTTGGGCTTTTCTATTTGATTTAACACAGCCTTCTGAATTACGGGATCAATATTCGCTAAAAACAAATATTCAGCATTTTTATACTCCCGCGGTATTTTCGGATTAAACTCAGAAAAAACATTAAGATGAGTAGCTATAGTTTTAGGATCACTAAAATCCTTGCTATATTCACCTTCCCAACTAAACGTTTTTCCATCTTGTTTAATATCTAAACCTTTTAAACAAACATCTCTTTTCTTCAAAAGATCTATATGTTCTTTAGGGAAATCCCCGCCCACTACCGCGACAAGATTTACGCCAGAAAAAAAACTCGCGCTCACGGATGAATACGTAGCAGACCCCCCTAATACACGACAACACTCACCTAAGGGAGTTTTTATCGTGTCCAACGCCACAGAGCCAACAACTAACACACTCATGATATCTCCTTCCGAATTAAGTAATTGGGTTAAGGTCAGGATGCCGGTTTGGTTTAAAGGTCAGGTAGTTAGTATTTTTAAGACTTAACCTTTACCTAACTACCATACTGGCTTCTTGACCATAACCAAACTACTTAACCTAAAAATTAGCTTACGTATTTCCCAATTATAATATCTAAATCTTTTTTAATTTTACTATCTATTGCTTGCGGCCGCGTGACAATGGCATGCTGCAAAGATTTATTACAAGCACAGCTTTTACTGTCAAAACTTTGAGATAAAACGCTCTTTAGTATTTTTTTCGCTGTATCTGTGTTTTTTTGTAAATTTTCTAAAATCATATCCACAGTTACAACTTCCTCGGATTGGCGCCAACAATCATAATCGGTAACTGCCGCTAACGTCACATAACACAATTCTGCTTCTTTTGCTAACCGCGCTTCCGCCATATTAGTCATACCGATAATATCCATTCCCCAAGAACGATAAAGATTTGATTCAGCTTGGGTAGAAAACTGAGGACCTTCCATATTTAAATAGGTTCCACCATAATGGACATCTACATTAAATTGGCCAGCAGCTTTATGTACAAGTTTAGCGAAATCTTCACAAACCGGATAGGCAAAACTTACGTGAGCGACAATGCCTTCATCAAAAAACGTGTATTTTCGAGCCTGATTAGTCCTATCAACAAACTGTAAAGGAATAACAAAATCACAAGGTTTAAATTCCTCCTTTAACGATCCGCATGCGGAAACAGAAAGAATCCTGCTAACCCCCAATTTCTTCATGCCGTATATGTTGGCGCGATAATTTATCTTTGATGGGCTAATCGCGTGATCTTTTCCATGCCGAGGAAGAAACACTACTTCTTTATCCTCAAACTCAGCGATAATAAATTTATCAGAAGGATCACCAAACGGTGTCCTCAAAGTAACTTCATCCTTCAATTTTAAACCATCTAAATTATAAAGACCGCTTCCTCCAATTACACCAATTTTTTCCATTTAAGCGCCCTCCTCAATTTTTATCTTAGGTTCTTCTTCCTTCTTCATATCAACACTCTTTATTCCTGAGAATAAATAAAAAACATAAATTCCTAAATAAATAAGCCAAAACGCCGGAATACGTATATTAAATATCTCCTTTACAACGGTCAATGTAGTTGGCGTAACCATAGCATATACACCAATAGTAAGCAATTGCTTATACGTCAACTCACGTTTTAACTTTTTGTTAACTATTACCGATAGCAAACTAAAGAAAAAAAGCTGAATCATCTTATGCAGGAAATACATAACTGATAGCCAAAGAAAAATCAGCGGAAAAATAACCCAAGAAAACTGGTCAATAAATGCTTCTATCAAATCGCCAGTAATATCAAAACTATCATCTAAAAGCGAAACATTTATACCATCAGTAATAGGTGTAAGCTGTAAATGTTTTATATTATCTAATTTATACATTTTTATTTCCGACTCGTTAGTGTTAGGCTTGCTATATTTAGCGATTACTTTTGTGTCCGTTAAAACAAGAACATTAGTGAAATCTGCTAACATAGGAAACACCTTTTCACCACTAGGCTCAATGACAAAATAAAATTCTTCGTTATCCGCTTCCCATTTTTTAATATAATTACTTTTGGGAGAAACCAACATTCCATCACTTATTTCTATGCCCGGAACATCTGAAAAAATATCACTTAAATTTGTTTGCGCCCAATAACTGATTTTAGGTATAAATGTTTTTATGACAGCTGTGTACTTAAAAGAGAAAAACACGCTTAGTATTATCACAAAAATAACTAAAAACCCTAAGCTTGCTCCGAATTTTGTTTTAGCGATTTTTTTGTACTCTTTTGGATTAAAACTTTTAAATACAGTTAACATATATTTCCCCCTAATGATCCGCCTAAGGCGGAGAATTTCCCGACTTCCTTAATATACTATCAAGGTGTTTCGGGAGCCCGATACTTCGTATCGGGAAGCCCCGATATCTCAATGAAATCGAGATTTTACAGGGCAATTATCCTACCCGCAACCGTTTTGCCCTAGAAAACGCCGCATTAACAGCCTTATCAACTAGCCCAGGCAAATCATTTTTTTTCCACACCTCTATGCCCGCCTCTGTCGTACCGCCGCTAGAGGCAACTTTATCAACCCATACTTTAAAATCATCCGATTGGCTCCTTACTAAACTCGCTGTTCCAAAAAATGTCTGAGTAACCATCACTTTCGCTATTTTTTTTGAAAACCCTAATTTTAAAGCGCTTCTATACAAACAATCCATAAAATAAAAAATATACCCTGGACCGCTTCCAGTGATACTGGTAACTTTATCAATATCTGCTTCTTTTATTTCTATAACTTGTCCTACCGACGACAACAAACCAGCAGCAAGCGTCGAATCCTGACGTTTAGCAAATTTTCCTCTACAAATAAATGATAAAGATTGCCCTACTTTAGCCGCTAAATTCGGCATACACCGAATAACCTTTAATCCTTTTATATGTTTTTGAAAATACTCTGTAGAAACTCCCGCGGCAATAGTAATAAGAAGAGGCAAACTTTGAGATAAAACATCTTTTGTTGTCGTAAGGAATAATTTTATGTCTTGCGGTTTTATCGCCAGAATTACTACATCTACTTTATTAATTAACTCGTTACTGTTTTCAATAACCTTAAATTTTCGTATTCCAGATGTCTTCTTTTTATCTTTATCATAAACGTAAACTTGGTTTTTTTGCTTATTTAAAGCTTCGGCAAAAATAGCCCCCATATTTCCAAAACCGATAATTCCTACACGTATATTTTCCTTCATAAAGTGATTTAAAATATCATAAAAACCTATGAGTGTCAATGGGAACGGGTCTTTAGTAGTGTCAAGAATTATTCGCAAATTCTAAAGAAGCGATTTGACGTTGCTTGTTAGGCATAACCTCAAAATTTCTATCTATAATCATCCCTTGCTCTTTAAGGGTTAAATAAATGAATATATCCAGACTCTTCTGATTCTGAAAATACCCTACTCTACGCGTAATCCGACGTAATTCCCGATTTATACGTTCTAACGGATTCGTCGATTTTAAAACCGTTCTTTTCTCTGCCGGAAAATTAAAATATGTAAAGTAGTACTCGATATCATGTTTCATGGTTCTGACTACACCGGGTTCTTTTTTACTCCAATCTTTTATGAATTTATTATATCGCGCTACGGCTTCTTGTTTTGTTTGTGATTTAAATATTTTACTTGCTTGTTTCATAACTTTCTTTCGATTATCTGTCTTATTTTTTATTTTACTTAAAATATTACGCAACTTATGTACCGTACATAATTGTACTGCCGTATATGGATAAACGTAATTCACCGCGCTCTTAAGTCCCGCGCAATTATCCGATATTATCAAACTTAACTTTATTCCTGTTAATCCTCGTCTATATAAATCATTTACCATGCTTAACCATTCCGCCTCAGATTCAGATTTGCCAAGCTTAAAACTCAAAATATGTTTTTCTCCATTTGGCTTAACTCCTAAGGCTATCAGTATTGGCCGGCTTTTTATGTTTAACTCTTTTATGTGTACCCATATCGCGTCTAAATATAAGTATTCATATTCGTCAGCTATTGGGTTATTACGGTAATAATTCACTTGATAGGATAGTCTGTTTAGTATCTTTGATGCCGTTGTATGTGATACGCTATCTCCTATAAACGATTTGAAAAACTTTTTCTGTTTGCGGCTCGATAATCCCAAAATCATCGCTTTTAATATATGTTCATCAAACTCTTTCTGCCGGCGCTGGTATGCCCCTAAACAATTATATCCTACTCGCAGTCCTTTGGATTTAGGCATGCGTAGATTATCTATTCGCCCGTGCGTTGTTGATATACTTCTTGCGTATGATCCGCTACGGTATCCCGTGCTTCCTTTTATCCGGTGATATTTCTTTCTGGCTAATACTATATCATACTCTTCCCAAACCATTGTTTCTATCGTTCCTTTTATTGTTTGCTTTACTCTTTTTTCTACCAATTCCCATAATCCCATGTCTTTTAAATTTCTGTTTACATACTGCCATTGGACTGGTATGTTATTCTTAGAAAAATTAACTGGTCTTCTCATGGCATATCCTCCTCGTTTAAAAAGGTTGTTATTTGCGTAATTCACCTTTTTTGAGGATATGCCTTTTTTATTGACCTGTCAATCAGCTCCTTTTTTGCCATCCTTAGTTTTTTATCCAAAGGATCTAGAAAATTCCAATCTTCTGGATTCCCGCTTTCGCGGGAATGACACCTTTTGAATTTGCGAATAATATTTTACACTATCGGAGAAGACCTGTCTAAGCCTGATTTATCCAGAGTTTACAACTATTTAGGAGTTATTTGACTTAAACAAAACTACTTGAAACCGTATCGCAAAATAAAAAGCCCCGTTTAGTCAAATAAAG